>NZ_JACHYW010000019.1:0-132239 GCF_014193145.1 Rhizobium sp. BK060 | reverse complement strand
ACGTCGCTCGTGCTCGGCTCCTGGTGGGGACTTGCTACGGCGCCTTTGCTAGCCCTCTTGCTCGGCATCCGAATCGGCGTCGAAGAGAAGGCGCTGCGCATGGGTCTCGAGGGCTATGACGACTATGCGCGCCGCGTGCGCTACCGCCTGATTCCGCTCATCTGGTGAGACGGTACATCCTGCATGGCAACGCGCGAGCAATCGACGGGCGGCGGGAAACAAGATCGGCGGCTTTTCGGCGCCGGGGGCGACGACATCGACCATAGTGAAGTCCGCAGCCGCGAAGTACGGCTCCTCGGACAACACGGCCTCAAACCGAGCGAGCTTTTCGCGAAGCGCCGCGCCTTTGGTTTCGACCGTGGCTTGGTCAGGGGCGTTGAGAAGCGGCCAGGCGTCGGCGACGATCGCCGTCAGCATCTCGAGGATGTGCGATATGACCGAGGTTCGTCAGGCGGACCGACGAAGCCAACTTACATCCACCGATAGATACTGATCGATATCGGACAAATTTATTTTGTTTTCAGAGTGTTACGTCGTACTCTAGCGTAAATTCGGCGGCGATTGGATCGGCCTGAATCATTCCCACTCGATCGTGCCAGGCGGCTTCGAGGTGACGTCGTAGACGACACGATTGATGCCACGCACCTCGTTGATGATGCGGGTTGCGGCGCGGCCGAGGAACTCCATGTCGTAGTGGTAGAAATCGGCGGTCATGCCGTCGACGGAGGTGACGGCGCGCAGTGCGCAGACGAATTCGTAGGTGCGCCCGTCGCCCATGACGCCGACGGTCTGGACCGGCAGCAGCACGGCAAACGCCTGCCAGATGGCGTCGTAGAGACCGGCCTTGCGGATTTCGTCGAGATAGATGGCGTCGGCTTCGCGGAGAATCTCCAGCTTTTCGCGGGTGATGCCGCCCGGGCAGCGGATCGCGAGACCCGGACCGGGGAAGGGGTGGCGGCCGATGAATGAGTCGGGCAAGCCGAGCTCCTTGCCGAGCACGCGCACCTCGTCTTTGAAGAGCTCGCGCAGCGGCTCGACGAGCTGCATGTTCATGCGCTCCGGCAGGCCGCCGACATTGTGGTGCGACTTGATCGTCACCGACGGTCCGCCGGTGAAGGAAACGCTTTCGATCACATCGGGATAGAGCGTGCCCTGGCCGAGGAAGTCGGCGCCGCCGAGCTTCCTCGCCTCTTCCTCGAAGGTCTCGATGAACAGCCGGCCGATGATCTTGCGCTTCGTCTCGGGATCGCTGACGCCTTCGAGCTCGCCGATGAACTTGTCGGAAGCGTCGACGTGAACCAGGTGCAGGTTGTAGTGTTCGCGGAACATGGCGACGACGTTGGCCGCCTCATCCTTGCGCATCAGGCCGTGATCGACGAGCACGCAGGTGAGTTTATCGCCGATCGCTTCGTGGATCAGAAGTGCTGCAACGGAACTGTCGACGCCGCCCGAAAGCGCGCAGAGGACGCGCTTGTCGCCGACCTGCTCGCGGATCGCTTCGACCGCCTTCTGGCGATAGGCCGACATCGACCAGTCTGCCTTGATGCCGGCGATGTTGTGAATGAAGTTGGCAATCAGCTTGGCGCCGTCAGGCGTGTGCACGACTTCGGGATGGAACTGCACGCCGTAATATTTGCGCTTCTCATCGGCGATGAAGGCGTAAGGCGCGTTCGGCGAGGTCGCGACGACTTCGAAGCCTTCGGGGAGTGCCGTGACGCGGTCGCCGTGGCTCATCCAGACCTGATGGCGCGAGCCCTTTGACCAGAGGCCTTCGAACAGGGCGCTGTCTTCGTCCACCTCGAGGAAGGCGCGGCCGAATTCGCGGTGGTGGCCGCTCTCGACCTTGCCGCCGAGCTGCATGCACATCGTCTGCTGGCCGTAGCAGATGCCGAAAACGGGCAGGCCGCTGTCGAAGATGATATTAGGCGCACGGGGCGAGCCTTCATCGACCGTCGAGGCCGGGCTGCCGGACAGGATCACGGCCTTCGGCTGCAGGCGCTTGAAGCCTTCTTCGGCGGACTGGAAGGGAATGATCTCGCAGTAGACCCCAGTTTCGCGCACGCGGCGTGCGATCAGCTGGGTTACCTGGCTGCCGAAATCGACGATGAGAACGCTGTCTGGGTGTGCTGTCTGGGTCATGGCGAGCCTTTAATGAAAAGCACCCGGTCTTGCAATGCGCGAAATCCTTCGCTGGAGGATTTTATTGTCCTGATTGTCCCTGTTTTGCAGGCTCTAGAACCAGAATACGCCGTCCTCCAGCGCCGTAAACAGGCTGTCGACGGCATAAGACAGCTTGCGGTCGACGACATGCAGGTATTCCGTCCAGCCGGAAATATGCTGCAGCTCTTCCACGCCGTCGGAAATCCCGCGCAGGCCGATCAGCGGCAGCTGGTACGCCTGGCAAGCGCGCAAGATTGCGAAGGTCTCCATATCGACCATGTCTGCGGCGATACCGTTATAGGCCTGTCCCGACACGACATTACCGCCGGTTGAGAGGCTCGCCTCGGGAATGCCTGGAATTCTGAGTGGCAGATCGACGATGGCGGGCAAGTCGAGAAACGGCGTGCGCCCCTTCTCGAAGCCGAGCGGCGATGCGTCCATGTCGCGATAGGAAACGGAGGTTGCCTGATAGACCTCGGTCTGTTCGAGCTTTGCCGACCCGGCCGAACCGAGCGACACGACCAGCTGCGGCAACTCGTCGGTCTGCTCCAATTGCGCGAGCGCCCGGGTGAGCACGATGGCCGCCTCGACCGGACCGACCCCTGTCATCAGCGGCTCGAAGCGAGAGCGCAGGAAAGGACCATACTCGGCCTCGGCCGCCATCACGAAGAGAATGGACTTGCCGGCGACCGATTTCAGCTCAAACTTCATCCCGAAATGCCCTCTCTGCCACGGATGATCATCATGGTGCTTGTCATGGAAGCGATCAGCTTTGCCGGTCCGTCGCCGATCGCGTAGCCGCGCCCGTCCGCAACGATGATGTTCGATCCCGGCTTGGTGATCTCGCCCCGAAAGAGGAAGCGATCACCACGCCCCGGCGACAGCAGATTGACCTTGAATTCGATCGTCAGAATGGATGCCTCGGCATCGATGACACTGTAGGCGGCAAAACCGCAGGCAGAATCGAGGGCAGCTGAGATCACGCCGGCATGCAGGATCCCGTGCTGCTGAGTGAGCTTGACGTCGAATGGCAGCTCAATCTCCACCATTGCCCGCTCGACGCGCGTCAATTCGGCGCCGATCGTGTGCATCGCCGCCTGGCGCGCAAAGTTTTTCCGGATCCGCTCGTGGAAATCGCCACTGTCGTCGTCAGTCATCGTTTCGCCTTTCTTGCGAGCGCGAAAGTGGCATGGTGCGCCGCGTCAGACAAGCGGTTCCCGGAAATCAGTTGGCGGAGCGCTCCCGCGCGATGTGCTGCCGCCTACCGTTTGACCGCGCGTGCCAGCGCCGGACGTAAAGATTGGATTCAGTCTTTTTTGGTAAATCTCCGTTAGCCATTGCTTCTCAGTGGTTCCCCGGTGGCAGCGAATCTGCCGTCGACAGTTGTTTTGCGTGCGGGTTCTTATGCGTCTATCGGCTGCGTCAGCTTTCTTCCTTGCTTGCCTTGCTTTGTCGGGCTGCACGTCCAGTTTGGGACCGGACAGCCTCGTTGCAGGAGCGCCATCGCGTGAGACGACCAACTCGGTCACGCGCCCAGGCGCTCCCGTGCCGGCAACGGCGGTGCCGTCGGCTGATGTCGCGGAGACACCAGCGCCAGCCGCGCCGCGACAGGAGGAATTGGCTTGGGCCGGCCCGATCCCCCAGCCGCAAGGCTTCATGCCGCAGGCAGGCGTGGCCGCTGCGCCCATGCCTTCGGAAAGGCCGGTTGAAACAGTGGCGCCGGCCGTATTGGCGCCCGCAGCACCCGAAACCGACGAGGCGCCACGGACACGTTCGCGAATCTACAATCACCGTTTCCGTGACGTCAAACCCATCAACTTCGGCTCGTCGTCGCCGCGAAAACTCGCCGTTCATGGCGTCGACGTTTCGCGATGGCAGGGTGACATCGACTGGCAGAAGCTGAGGACGCAGGGCGCGAACTTCGTCTACATCAAGGCGACTGATGGCGGCGATCATCTTGATCCGATGTTCCGAAAGAACTGGCGGGACGCCAAGCAGGCCGGAATGAAGCGCGGCGCCTATCACTTCTTCTATTGGTGCCGCACGGCAGGCGAACAGGCGGACTGGTTCATCCGCAACGTTCCGAGGGAAGCCGGAGCCTTGCCACCGGTTATCGACGTCGAATGGAACGGCGAGTCGAGCTGCAAGCGGCGCGTCTCGCCCGAGAAGGTTCGCGAGAAGATGCAGGTCTTCATGGACAAGCTTGAGCGGCACTACGGCCAGCGGCCAATCATCTATACGGCGCCGGACTTCTACCGTGACAACCTGAAGGGCGCGTTTCTGAACTATCCTTTCTGGCTGCGTTCGGTTGCGGCACACCCCTCCAAGGTTTATCCCGGACGCCGGTGGGTATTCTGGCAGTATTCGGGCTCCGGCATCTCGCACGGTGTCGACGGCCGGATCGACCTGAACGTGTTCCACGGCAGCGAGGATGACTGGCACGACTGGGTCGCCCGCGCCGGTTGAGATGCTGCCGGTTCCGCCCGCGTGAAGCAATCGGGAGGTCCGCCATGGTAGACGTTGTGCTATTTCACCACGCGCTTGGATTGACGCAGGGCGTCATCGCTTTTGCTGCAGACCTGCGAGCCGGTGGACACGTCGTTCATACGCCCGACCTATTTGCCGGCCGGACGTTCGACACCTTGGAGCAGGGTGTGCAGCATGCTCGGGAGATCGGCTTCGGCGAGATTATCCAACGCGGAGCCCGCGCCGTGGATGGGCTTGCGAGTGAGCTCGTCTATGTCGGTCTCTCCCTCGGTGTTCTCCCGGCGCAGTATCTGGCTCAGACGCGTCCCGGCGCGCGGGGCGCGATCTTCCTTCACGCCTGCTTGCCGCGTTCGGAATTCGGTTCGGCTTGGCCGAAAGCCCTGCCCGCGCAGATCCATGCAATGGACGCCGACCCGTTCTTCGTGGGAGACGGTGATATCGAGGCGGCGAAGGCGCTGGCCGGCGAGTCGGCTGACGTCAGGCTTTTCCTCTATCCGGGCGACGAGCACCTTTTTTCCGACCGGTTGCTCGCGGCCTATGATCCAGCCGCGGCAGCTGTTCTTCAACGGCGATTGCTCGACTTTCTCGCGGATCGATAGCTGTTCGCCCGAGTCGCGGGGGCGGGCAAATTGCTAGTTCAAATAGACGATCGAGGCATTGAGCAGCGCCTCGAAGCTCACCCAGACGGCATAGGGAATGAAGAGCAGCGCCGAAATTCGGTCCGATTTCCAGCGGTTGACGACAAAGGCAAGGATCAGCGCCAGTAGCAAAACGATCACGACCAACGCAGCCGATGGCATCCGCAGGCCGAAGAAGGATGGCGACCAGAGAAAATTCAGCACCATTTGCGAGGCCCAGAGGAGCATGCCGATGGAGAGGTGTCCTCGCAGCCACGTCCGCGCCCCGGCAATGCCGACCAGCGCGTAGAGAACGAACCAGACGGGCCCGAAAATCCAATCAGGTGGATTGAACGCCGGCTTGACGAGAGATTGATACCATTCCCCGGGCGGATTGCTGGCGCCGATAACCACGCCTCCACCCAGCGCGATTGCGACGAAGACGACGTAGGTCAGGGTCCTGCTCATTCGCCTGACATAGGGCGGCTCATATCCGTGAACCAGATCGCTAGCGATCTTTTGCGCACAATTCAGATGGTCGCAATGCGTACGATATGCTGGTCCCAGGCGACGTCGCTCTGCGTTGATAGAAACCCGCCTTCATAGGACGACACGGCAAAACCGCTCCTGGCAGCGGCAATGCCTGCCGCGTCCGGCACGAACTCCTCATGGAGCACCCGACCGCTCTTCGCATCGATCGTCACGGAAGCACCGCCCTTGGGGGAGGTGACGCCGACCAGCCCTTCCATCCGATTGATTGCGATGGCGCCGACATAGTTTGCGAGCCGGCGTGTGGTCTCTTCCGGAAGATCGACAAAGCGCAGATCCTCGCCTTTCGCAAACGAGCCGACGAGGGGCGGCAGGTCGTTGCGATGGCCCTCGTATTGGCAGGCAAACCAGACGCGGCCGCTGTCGTCGACATCGACGTGCCGTGTAGAGAGTTGCGCCCACTGCGATGGCAAGGAGCGTTTTTCGATCAGCGTTCCCGTTGCCGCGTCTATCAGCGTCAGCGACGGTTGCATGCTGGATAGGTTGAGCTTCGTGCGGCCGAAGTCCGGATGCGTTTCGATCCCGCCATTGGCCACGATCAGCATGCGCCCGTCGTCAGACACGGTCATGTCATGCGGACCGACGCCGTAGGTCTCGAACTCGCCGACACGCTCAAAACGGCTCGTCGCGTCGTAAAGGCCGATCACGCCACGGTTGGTGTCGAAGGCGTTTTCGCTGGCATAGAGAAGCCGGCCATCCGGTGAAAAGGCGCCATGGCCATAGAAGTGGCGACCCTCGGCAGTCGTGATGATGATCGGCTCTTTCTTGCTGCGAGAATCGAAGATCATCGCGTAGGTGCCGGGGCGGCGGGCAAACGCGACAGTCTTTCCCGTCATTTGGCTGAAGGCCATGCCATGCGCTCGCGCCGGAAGCGCGACTTGATCGATGATTTCACCGCGCTCCGAAACGGTGGCAACGGCGTAGGATCCGTTTGCCGTTCGCATACCAGATGCATAGACAGCATCCGCGCGCTCCAGCGCCATGAGCGCACGCGGCTGGAGCGCGGCCAGCAATGTCAGTCCGGCGGCTTTGACGAAACTGCGCCGGTCGATCGCCGAGCTATTCCACATGGCCCTCAATCGCCGTCCGAGAAGGAGAAGCCGGCTGACAGGCCGATCGCTACGCCGTAATCATCGCTGATTTTGGTGATCAGTTCGCGCGTACTGACGAGAAGGGCATCGAGCTTTGCTTTCTCCTCGGCGCTTGTCGCAACTTCGATATCCGGGTTGAGCTTCGGCACGGTCTCCAGCAGCGACTTGAAGCTGGCATCGATCGCATCGGCGATGGGCTTCTTGTCCGCAGGCAGAAGTTCGGCCATGCCGGGCTTTTGCCAGAGCGTGCGCAATCCTTCGAGGTTGGCCGTCATCGACTTCCACGTGTTGTGGGAGCGCCAGTAGATCGCCATGCGCGGACGTGGTGTGGTGTCCTTGCCCTTGTAGAACTGCTCGAGCCGCTGGTCGCGGACGGTCTCCGCGCCATGAACGAGAATCCCGAGCAGCGCGGTCACCGCTTCCTTGTTGTCCATGAAGTCTGCGCTTTGCGGGCCCGGATGCTTCCAGCTCGCCTGCACGCCATCGGGCTTTTCCCAGGCCGCGACGACTTCGCCGGCCTCGCGCTGGACGTTGCCGGCAATTGCAGCGCCGTAGAGGCATCGGAAGCTGTTCTTCTGCTTGGTCAGGTCTTCGGAGCCGGTGCCGTAGAGCACGTACTCAAGCGCCGTCAGTCCCTGCAGCGCCACGCTCTTGCCGGCGATTGCGTCGACTGTCGCATCTTTGGGGTCGGCCTTGGCGATCAGAGCCTGAACCTGTTTCAGGCCGACGCCCTTGCGATCGGGATAAAACAGGATGTGCTCGAAGAGATTGTCCTGGATAACCGGCCCGGTCTGGACAATCTCTATGACCGACCAATAACGGATCGTGTCGTCGAAGGCCGATTTCGCCTTGTCGAGTGTCTGCTGGGTCGCGTCATCACAGAGGTCCTTCATTGCCGTTGTCAGGCGCGCTGCCGATTGCTGGGCATTGCGGTAGCCAGGGCGGATCACGTCGTCGACTGCCCGCTGCATCACGGCCGATACCGCCTCCTCGTTCAGGCCGGCTTGCGGTGCAGTGGTCTGGGCGGCAGCGGAGGAAGCAAGGGCAAGGGAGAGAACAAGGGGTTGCCAAAGGCGCATCAAAGGGACTCCAGGAATGTAATCAGTGCCTGCCGGTCATCCTTCGGCAGGGATGCGAAAGCGTCACGCGCCTTTTGCGCCTCGCCGCCATGCCAGAGAATCGCTTCGGTGAGATTTCTGGCGCGTCCGTCGTGGAGGAAAAAGCTGTGCCCGCTGACAGTCTGTGTCAGACCTATACCCCATAGTGGCGGCGTGCGCCATTCACGACCGTTGGCGCTTCCTACTTGTTGTCCGTCCGCGAGACCGTCGCCCATGTCATGCAGCAGCAAGTCGGAATAAGGCCAGATCAGCTGGAAGGATTGGGCCTTGTCGGCGCTGTCGCGGCTCGTGACGAACTTCGGCACGTGGCAGGAGATGCAGCCGCTTTGGTAGAAGATCTTCTTGCCCCGCAGGGTTGCCGGAAAGCTCGCCTTTCGCCGCGCAGGGACGGCCAGGTTGGCGGAATAGAAGGTGACGAGGTCGAGGATCGGGCCGGGGGCCTCCTCCTTGCCTAGGCGCTTCTGCACGCCTGTCGGCATCTTCTGGCACTCTGCTTCGGCTTTTGTGCAGTCGCCGTGTGGGTCGGGCCGGTCGGCGTTCGAAATGCCAATGTCGTTGGAAAAAGCATCGGCGCTCTGATCACGCACGCTTGCATTCTGGGCCTTCCAGCCGAAGCGACCGAGCGCGATCTTACCGGTGCGGTGATCACGCACGATCGCCGCCTTGCCATGGATGCCGTTGCCGTTCGCATCGTCCGGATCGGCGTGGGCTAGGATGTCCGCCTCGGGAATGGCCTCGATCAGGCCGAGCCCGATCATTGCGGGCGCGACGCGCGGCGAGATCGTTGTCGCGGGGTCGAGTGGCCCGTAGCCAAGGTTGATCACCGCATAGGTCGGACGGCGCAGCGAGGCCGTTTCGCCGTCGCCAAGCGTCACAGGCTCCTCGGTGTAGCGGATCGCCATCTTTCCCTCGGAGGGAAGACCCGGAACTGCAAGATCCTGCAACTGGTGGCCATAGACAGGGTCGGGGAAGTTGACGTTCTCGGCGGTGGCGATTGCGCGTTGCTCCTCCGGCGTTATCGCCGGGCGCGATAGGCGCAGAAACATCGAGGTGGCGCTGACGCCGCCTTCCGGGGGCCTTCCGCGGCCGTCATTCAAATGGCAACTCATACAGGAGCGGGCGTTGAAGAGCGGCCCCAGGCCATCCGAGGCCTGCGTCGAGGAGGGGGCGGAAACCCAGAGCTTCTTGAAGAGGGCATTTCCAAGACGGAACGGCTGCTCTTTCTCAAAGGGGATCGTCGCGGAAATATGCGAAAAGGAATCCTCTGCGACCGGATCGATGGAGGTGGCGCCGCCGGCCTGCATCGCCTCGTATTGCTCGACCTTGGAAAAATCGGTGGTCGGTCGCGTCACATCGGCGACGCGTTTCATATCTGCGTCGGAAAGATCGGTTCGCTTTGTCGGGAGATCGAAATCGGACGCCAGGGCGACGGAAAATCCGGCAATCGCGGCGCAGAACACTGCGCTACTGAGAAGACGAGGGGCCGGTCTGGGAGGCATTTCGGGGGTTCGGGCCGCTCCGCCAGACGAAGCGGCCCGCCTTTTTTCTTATTGGAAGACGGCGTTAGGATTATCCAAGCTGTCGGAACCTTCAAGCTTCACCGTGCCGAGATCGAGTGCGGCAATAACGCGCTGCACGGACTTGGTCTGGTCGACGAGACCGTCGATGGCAGCCTGAACGACGGCGTTGCCCTTCTTGTTGCCTTCGCCGATCATCTGGTCGTACTTCTCGACATTCTGACCGCGCTTCGCCATGACCTGCATCGCATCGAGCGTCTTCTTCAGCTTCGCCTGCATGTCCTTGTCGAGCTTGTTGTCCCTGGCTGCGACGAGATCATGCAGCGACGGACCCTTTATCTTCGTGCCGTCGACGCGGGTGTAATCGCCGGTGTAAGCGGCGGCGATGCCGATCGCGTCGTTGAGGTGCGAGTTGTAGGTGTTGTCGGAGAAGCAATCGTGCTCTTCTTCCGGATCGTGCAGCAGCAGGCCGAGCTTCATGCGCTCGCCGGCCAGCTCGCCATAGGAGAGCGAGCCCATGCCGGTCAGGATAGCAACGAGGCCGGCCTTCGGGTCTGCTTCGACATGCTTGGTGGCTTCGCCATCCGAAGCCCAGTTGTTGGTCATTTCCTGAAGGTCGGAAACGAGCAGCGTGGAGGCGGACTTCAGATACTCTGCGCGGCGATCGCAATTGCCGTGTGTGCAATTCTTGAGGTCATAATCGGTCGCAGGGCGGTTGCCAGCACCTGGACCCGTGCCGTTGAGGTCCTGGCCCCAGAGCAGGAATTCGATCGCGTGGTAGCCCGTTGCGACATTGGCTTCGACGCCGCCGGCTTCTGCCAGCGTGCCAGACAGGAACTCAGGCGTCAGCTTGGACGCGTCAACGTCCTTGCCGTCGATCTTGATCGTCTTGTTGGCAATGACGTTGGCCACATAGAGCGAGTTCTCGTCGCTCTCGGTGCCGTAGGACGGGTCGACATAGTCGATCAAGCCTTCGTCCAGCGGCCAGGCGTTGACCTTGCCTTCCCAGTCGTCGACGATCGGGTTGCCGAAGCGGTATACTTCCGTCTGCTGGTAAGGGACGCGAGCCTTGATCCAGGCGGCGCGGGCAGTCTTCAACGTTTCATCGGTCGGGTTCTTGAGCAGGGCGTCGATTGCCGCGTCGAGAGCTTTCGCCGTGGTCAGCGAGTCTTCGTACTTGGCATGCGCAACTTCGGCGTAATGCCTGACGACTGCAGCAGCATCCGGTGCCGCGTAGGCGGGAATGGCGAGCAGAGCGGTTGGGGCCACCGCCACCGCCAGCGCCACAGCTGCGCAAAAATTCTTGTTGAGTTTCATGATCCTCTCCTGTGCGGACGTTCCGTCTGAGGTCCGACGAAAAATCTCTTCGCCCAAAAGCAAACTGGTGTCAAACACTCTAGTTTGGAATGATTTTAAGTATATTCGCCGCCGTTGCTGGGGGCGCCGAGTGAATGCTCAGCCTTTCCTCTGCATGCGGCAGAAGAAGAAACCGTCCGTATCGGTGGAGGCGGGCGTCAGGGTGATGGTCCTGCCGTCGGACGAGCGGGGACGTGGACTGTCCTTTCCGAATAGTCCATCCCAGGCAGGCAGGGCACTGACGATTTCGTAGTCGCCGTTCTCGGTGGTGAATCGCCGGACCTGTTCCTCGTTTTCCTGCGGCAGCACCGAGCAGGTCACATAGATCAGCTCGCCGCCCGGGCGGACAAAGGCGCTGGCCTGCTTGAGTGCATCTTGCTGCTGGGCCGTGCGCTCATCGAGGTTCTTGGCGGTCAGCCGCCATTTGGTGTCAGGCCGCCGCCGCCATGTGCCGGTTCCCGTGCATGGCGCATCGACGAGCACCTTGTCGCAGCGATCGCTGAGGCTCTTCAAGGCCTTGGCGTCATCATGCACTTGGACATTGCGGGTTCCAGCACGCTTCAACCGCTCGATGATCGGAGCGAGCCGCTTGCGATCCGCATCGTAGGCGTGGACCTGGCCCTTGTTGTGCATGGCTGCCGACATAGCGAGCGTCTTGCCGCCGCCGCCCGCGCAGTAATCGAGAACCTGTTCGCCGTCTTTGGGAAGCACGAGATCGGCAACGATCTGCGATCCCTCGTCCTGTACTTCGAACCAGCCTTTCTGGAACGAAAGCTCGGCTGTCACGTTTGGAAGCCGTGAGGCTCCTTCGCCGGCGGGAATCCGGATACCGTACCGCGCGATCGCGGCCCCTTGTGCGCCGGCTCTTTCGAGCGCCTTGACCGTCTTGTCGCGGGTGGCTTTCAGGATGTTGGCGCGCAAATCGAGCGTGGGACGCCCGGCAAGGGCCTGCGCTTCGGCGAGCCACTGATCGCCGAAGGCACGTTCCAAGGAGGACTGCACCCATTCGGGAATATCGCCCTGAACATGAGCCGGGGCGTCGGCCAGCCGGCGGCTGTTGAAGGCGGAGAGCTGCGCTTCGGAAAGCGGGCTTGGCGCGAACTTGTCGTCCGTGAGTTCCGCGGCAAGGCTTTCCGGCGTGAAGCCCCACTGCCGGAACATGACGGCGTGGGCGATGGCGGATGCGCTATCGTCGTCCATCAGCCACGCGTGGGAGAGGCGCATACGAAGCGCATCATAGACAATATTGCCGATCGCCGCGCGATCGCCGGATCCGGCGAAGCGATGAGCGAGGCCCCAGTCCTTCAATGCATCGGCTACAGGCCGTCTGCGGGCATCGATATCTGCAAGAACCGAAATCGCCCCTTCGAGCCGTCCGCCCAAACGCATTCACACAGCTCCTAGTCGCCTCGGGTCAAAATACCGGGCTTGTGAACAATCTGCAGGAAGCGCAACAGACGCAGCGGATTGTACACAAGTCTTCAATCGCGTCGTACTCGCGATTGGCGGCAAGAGCAAGCGGACCCCTTCGGGCCCGACAGATGCTTTAGCCTATGACCTCGTAGCAGACCTTCGCGGTGCCGCTGCTGACCATACCAATGTTCTGGGCGGCGGCGCGGGAGAGATCGAGGACGCGGCCACGAATGAATGGGCCACGATCGTTGACGCGGACGACGACACTGCGTCCGTTTCTGCGGTTGGTAACTTTCAGCTTCGTACCAAATGCCAGTGAACGATGCGCTGCAGTATTGATGGTCGGGTTCATACGTTCCCCGGAAGCGGTTTTGGAGCGAAGTGCGTACCATGAAGCGCCACCGCAACCATTTGCAGCAAATCCTTCAACGGGAAGGATGGTAGAACAGGCTGCAATAGTTGCTGCTGCGATAACAGAACGGCAAATTTTCTTCAAAACGGATTGTCCCTCAACTGTTGAACTCGCGCCTTGTGGGCGGTGGGAGGGTTGAATCCGGCCAAGTGTGGCGAAAAAGTGCCCCCAATTATCACGGAATATTACAAAGTGTAATATTTGTGATGGCAAGATGCGCGACATGGAGCCGCTAAAAATCAAGGAGATGGGAAAAAAGATAATGAAATCAAGTAAAATTAGAACGTTTTTTGCAAGCTCAAATCCACGCAACCCACGATCACAAAATTAACGAAAATAATTTTGCGTGAGCGCCATAATTAATGCCTCATTTGAGCAAATTCAGGGGCCGTTAACCATAAACCGGCGCTGGATTGTGCGCGCTGTGTCGGCGAAGTAGGAATTTTCTACCCATTGACTGAACTGCTGATGGCTGCCTTGGACAACCACAGGAAGTAAAATCTGCAGCCCGCTCCCGCAGCGTTGGTAACTCATGATATCAAGCTGGCAGGGGAGTTTGCCGAGGTATCGCACAAATAGCACGACGGCGTTGTCGAAAGTGCGGCTGTGCGAACGTCTTAGCTTGCAAGCGCGCAAGCGGTGCGCGCCTCGTCAACTTGGGCAGGGAGGCTGCGGAAGTTATGAGCATACCCTACAGTTGGATTATTGTCGCGGCCGGGGCATTGATGACCTGCGTTGCGCTCGGCGCGATGTTCTCACTGGCGATCTTCCAGGAGCCGATCGCCATCGAGACCGGCTGGTCACACGCGGGCATCGCGACTGCGATGACGCTCAATTTCATTGTTATGGGGATTGGCGGCTTTCTCTGGGGCGCCGCAAGCGATCGCTTCGGTCCGCGCATTGTCGTTCTCATCGGCGCAGGCGCGCTTGGGCTGGCACTCGTATTGGCAAGCCGCGCGGAGTCCCTTCTGCAATTTCAGCTGACCTACGGCATTCTGGTCGGACTTGCGGCCAGCACGTTCTTTGCACCGATGATCGCCACGACGACAGGTTGGTTCGAGGAGAACCGCAGCCTTGCCGTCTCATTGGTTTCTGCCGGCATGGGTGTCGCGCCGATGACGATCTCGCCCTTCGCGCGCCTGCTTATCTCTGCTTATGATTGGCGCACCGCAATGCTGTTGATCGGCATCACGGCCTGGGTGCTGCTGATACCCGCAGCCTTGCTCGTCCGGCGTCCGCCGGCTGAAGCGAGCGACGGTGCCGCCGCCACTATATCGGACGGTGAGCGACCCAAACTCTCGCGGGTGTTGCGCTCACCGCAATTCATTGTGCTCGGCCTGACGTTCTCTGCCTGCTGCGCCGCGCATTCCGGCCCGATCTTCCACATGGTCAGCTACGCCACGATCTGCGGCATCGCACCGATGGCTGCCGTCAGCATCTACAGCGTCGAGGGGCTTGCGGGGCTCGGCGGCCGGCTTCTCTATGGTGGGCTTGCCGACAGGATCGGGGTGAAGCCCGTCCTCGTTACCGGCCTGCTCGTCCAGGCGATCGCGCTGGCAACCTATCTCTTCGTCAGCCGGCTCGGCGAATTCTATGTTCTCGCGATTATCTTCGGCAGTGCCTATGGCGGCGTGATGCCGCTTTATGCCGTGCTTGCGCGGGAATATTTCGGGCCGCGTATCATCGGTACTGTGTTCGGCGCAGCCACAATGCTGTCCAGCCTCGGCATGGCATTCGGGCCTCTGATCGGCGGCTGGATCTTCGACACGTTCCACAGCTACTCGTGGCTCTTCATTGGATCCGCGCTGGTCGGGCTGGGCGCGGCAGCGATCGCACTGGCGTTCCCGCCGCTCGCAAGGGTAAAGACCGAACCGGCTCTCGGGGTCTCGGCCTGAGGCGGTGCCGCTAATCGCGCCAAGTGTTGCTCTGCATCAGCTGCGCGAGCGAGGCGGGATAGGTTGGGAAGGAAAACGTGAAGCCAGCGGCCTTCAGCTTGGCGTTCGAGACCCGCTTGTTCTCGCCGTAGAAGGACCGCGCCATCGGCGTGAGTTCAGCCGTCTCGAAAGGCTGCTCCGGCGGGGGCTCGACGCCCATCAGGCGTGCAGCCTCGACAATGACGTCCTGCGGCGGGCCGGGCAGATCGTCCGTCACATTATAAATGCCGCCGAGCCCGCGCTCGGCGAGAAACCGCGTCGCCGCGCCGATATCCTCCACGCGGATCCGGTTGAAAACCTGATCCTTCTTGATCAGCCGTCGCGCGCTGCCACGTTCCAGATTGCAGAAGGCATTGCGGCCCGGGCCATAGATGCCCGAGAGGCGGAGAACGGCTGCCGGTATATCGGCCTCGGCGCCGAAGGCCATCCAGCCATCTTCCGCTTCCAGCCTCTCCTTTGACCGCCCGGAAACCGGTGTGCATGGCGTGTCTTCGGTGACCCAATTGCCCTTGTGATCGCCATAGACGCCGACCGTCGAGAGGTAGCCGATCCACTGGAGCTCCGGCATCATCTCCCGCAAGCGATCGCCCGCCAGCCTGATCAGCGGGTCACCATTTTCCCGCGGTGCAATGGATTGCACGAGATGCGTCGTATCCCGCATTGCAGCGCGCAAGTCGTTCCCCAGGGTTTCGCCGTCGAAAAGGAACGCGTTAATGTCCTGGCCGCGCAGGGCAGCTGCTTTGTCGTCCGCCCGTGTGGTCCCGGATACGCGCACTCCATCAGCAATGAAGGCCTTGCCGATTGCCTTGCCCGAATAGCCGCAGCCGAAAATCATCACATCCATCACACAGCTCCCGCTAGCCGCCACTCGTTCAAGACATCGCTGTCCGACTCATCCGGCCTTTGTGCCGCAAAGGCAAAAAATTCTCCAGCCTCAAGAAGGCGCGAAAGCGCCCAAACCGCCATGCCACGCACGACGGGCGAGGGGTCCCGTGTCAGTTCCCGACATCGCTCGACAAATCGGCGGTCGCCCGAATTGCCGGCGGCGATGAGCACATTCCGGATGAATCGATCGCGGCCGATACGCTTGACCGGCGAACCGCTGAAGAACGTGCGGAAGGCGGCGTCGTCAAGGCTGAGCAGGAACTCGATCGTCGG
The DNA here is from genome assembly GCF_014193145.1 of Rhizobium sp. BK060. Taxonomy (NCBI): domain Bacteria; kingdom Pseudomonadati; phylum Pseudomonadota; class Alphaproteobacteria; order Hyphomicrobiales; family Rhizobiaceae; genus Rhizobium; species Rhizobium sp. BK060. The sequence continues at coordinate 116,427 of NZ_JACHYW010000019.1, read as the reverse complement.
TTCCTTGAGGTCCTCGCGGGCCTGTAGCTTCATCTCGGACGCCTCGTGGGCAAATTTGTTCCATGGGCAGGCGGCAAGGCAATCGTCGCAGCCATAGATCCGATTGCCGATCAGCGGGCGCAACGCCGGATCGATCGGTCCCTTGTGCTCGATGGTCAGGTAGGAGATGCAGCGCCGCGCGTCGATCTGGTAAGGACCGGGAAAGGCATTGGTCGGGCAGATGTCGAGACAGGCGTGGCAGGAGCCGCAGTGGTCGACTTCCGGGGTGTCGATGTTCAAATCCGCGGTCGTGAACATTGAGCCGAGGAAAAGCCAAGAACCGAGCTCACGGCTGACGAGGTTGGTGTGTTTGCCCTGCCAGCCGAGGCCGGCCGCGGCAGCCAGCGGCTTCTCCATCACCGGAGCGGTGTCGACGAAGACCTTTACATCCGCCCCGGCGCGCGCTGCAAAACGCGTCGCAATCTCCTTCAACCGCCCCTTGATGACGTCATGATAGTCGCGATTGCGCGCATAGACCGAGATCGCAGCCTTGTCGGGCTTTGTCAGAACTTCGCGGGGATCTTCGTCGGGTCCATAATTGAGGCCGAAGACGACAATCGACCGGACATCGCTCCAGAGCGTGCGCGGATCGCCGCGCCTGTCGCGGGTTTCCGCCATCCACTCCATCGTGCCATGCCGCCCCGCGTCGATGAATTCGCCAAGCCGCTCCTTGGCCTCCGGTATGGCGTCCGGCTGCGTGATGCGACAGAAGTCGAATCCCAACGCCTTTGCCTCCGAGCGAACGAAGGCGGTGAGAGTGTCGCGGCGCTTCTGTTCCTTGTTTTCCATGGCCATCGAAGGCCCCTCGTCAGAAGTCCAGATCGGCGTAGTGCGACACCGGCGTCAGGCCCCGCACGCGCTCAGTGAGCAACGGTCGGAAGGATGGACGCGACTTCAGGCGCTGATACCACTCTTTCACAAGAGGGGCTTCCGACCAGTCGATTTCACCGAGATAATCGAGAATGGAAACGGCGGAGGCAGCAGCCAGATCGGCATAGCTCATGCGGTCACCCGCCAGCCACTGGCGCGAGCCTGCGAGCCATGTCAGGTATTTCATGTGCTGGCGGATATTCGCCCGCGCCGTGCGAAGGATCTTCGAGTCAGGCGCGCCGCCGCCCTGGTCTGCCGTCATCTGCAGCTTATAGACCCGCTCGCGGGCAAGCGGCTTGGTCACGTCGGTTTCCATCTTCTGCATGAACCATTCCGTCAGCCGGCGAATTTCGGCGCGCTGGAATGGATCTTCGGCCAGCAGCCGGCGGTCACGCTTGAGCACGCCATGCGTCTCGTCGAGATATTCGGAGATCACAGCGGCGCCGCACAGCGCCCGCATGCTGTCATCGACATAAACCGGCAATGTTCCGGCTGGATTCAGCGCGAGGAAATCCCGGCGCTTCTCCCATGTCTGTTCCTCGATCAGGTCCGCCTGATAGCCGTACTCCGTCAGGATCAGCCGGACGAAGCGTGATGCGGATGACATAGGGTGATGATAGAGCGTGGGCATCGATTCTCGAATTTTTTTTGAGGGGTGTGGCACGTTGCAGGTGCGCGATGATTATAGCGCCCTAGTCATGACTCATTCGTTGAAGCTATAGGAGCTTGGCCCTTCCAATACAAGCGAGTCGGGCTGCCGACCGCCTGGACAAGGGAAGTGTACGTGCCCGAAAACCGATTTTTGCTTTCTCGCCCTGCCTTCGTCACTTCCAGACGCCATAACCCCACCGCAAGCTCGACCAAACTCCACGGAGAGAATTTATGGACTATGTGAACTCTATAATTCTAGGCATAATCGAGGGAATTACCGAGTTTCTGCCGATCTCGAGCACCGGTCATCTTATCATTGCTGAGCAATGGCTTGGCCATCGATCGGACATGTTCAACATCGTCATTCAGGCAGGTGCGATCCTCGCCGTCACCATCATTTATTGGCGTCGTCTTCTGGATCTCGTTCTGGGTTGGCGTGATCCGCGCAACCGCTCTTACGCCGCTAAGCTGATTGTCGCATTTCTCATCACGTCGATCCTCGGACTGATCGTGAAGAAGCTCGGATTTCAGCTGCCTGAGAATGCGACGCCGATCGCCTGGGCGCTGATCATTGGCGGTGTCTGGATGATCTTTGCTGAATGGGCGGCCGCCCGCCGACCGCCCCACAAGGAGATAACCTGGCTCGTTGCCATCTTGGTCGGCATTGCCCAGGTGGTCGCCGGCGTCTTCCCGGGAACGTCACGCTCCGGCGCAACAATCTTCGTTGCCATGTTGGCAGGCACCGGCAATCGTGCAGCCGCAACCGAATTCGCCTTTCTGGTCGGCATCCCCACAATGTATGCCGCAAGTGCCTACGAATTGGTGAAGACGTTCAAGGATGGTGGCGCAGCAAACGAGGACTGGACAAGCCTCGGAATCGCCTTCGTCGTTTCGACGATTGTCGCATTCGTCGCCGTGAAATGGCTGCTGTCCTACATCAGGAGCAACCGGTTTACGGCGTTTGCGATCTACCGCATGATTCTTGGCGGCATTTTGCTCGCTATGGCGGCGACCGGGATGATTGCCTGAAACGGTTTTTGATTGCCGCATTCGCGCACCGATGGCGCGGATGCGGATTGCGCGCTGAAGCAACGAACAAACACCATGAAGCGCGCGGGCTTCAGCTTCTGATCGAACTTGCCGTATCTGATAGAAAAACCAGGCGCTACGGCGCCGGTTTCTTGTTATCGGCTGATGGAGCCGGTCTCGCAGGGATCAACGCCGTAGGCTGGCGAGCACTCGCCCTTCACCGCTGCAACCGAACCGGGTGCAATGAAGGAGCCTGCCAGAATCACCAGCGCCGCACACGCAAACAGGAGCGCGATTGACCTACCCATCGAAAAAAGCCTTTCAAAAGTCGTTGGCGCCCCGTCAAGGCGCTGAGTCCATTGGGAGACGCGCGGGGTGTGTAGTCAGTGAAATGACAAATAGCAATAAATCTTCCTGCTAAATTTGGTGTTAATTCCGCTAATTTTTTCGTGCGGCTTTTATGCAACGAATGCCTGCCGGACATAGAGAAAAAAAGCATCCACAACTTGCGCGATTCCGGAAGACTCTTCCAAGAAAAATGCCGCCCGCGAGATCACGAGCAGCACTACTGATTACAAGATAGACAGCTGGCCTTTAGGCGGCCTTGCCTGATCCAGTGTATTGGCCGTGCGGACGATACTGCACGAGGTACGAGCCGATCACCGAGCTCACCAGAGTTGGAGTGATGCCGATGCCCTTCAAGGTGCGGCCCTCGGCTTCCGCTTCCTTGGAGACGATGTTGTTCTTCTTTAGAAGCCGTACCTGATCTGCGGTGATCGGCGGTGTGATGAATGGAACGAGCGAGGCAACACTGCCGATCAGGGAGGCAATGCCGAAAGGAAGCGAGACCAGGCGATTCTTGCGCCAAGTTGCCTTCAGCATGATCTCGAGACATTCGCGGAACGTTAGCACTTCGGGTCCGCCAAGCTCGTAGACTTCGCCTGCGGTCACCTTGTTCTCGACGGCTTTGGCTACGGCCTCGGCTACGTCGACGACATAGACCGGCTGGAACTTCGTCTTGCCGCCACCGATCAACGGCAGGAAGGGCGAGATGCGCGCCATGTCGGCAAACTTGTTGAAGAAGCCGTCCTCGGGCCCGAAAACGACCGACGGGCGGAAGATGATGGCATCCGGTTTGATCGCGTGGATCGCTGCCTCGGCGCGACCCTTGGTGCGGGCGTATCCGGAATCGGAATGGGCGTGAGCGCCGATCGCCGAGATATGGATCAGCTTGGCGCCGACGCCGCGAGCCGCCTCGGCGACAGCACGCGCACCGAATTCCTGGACCGCTTCGAAGGAATTGCGGCCGGTCTCGTGCAGGATGCCGACACAGTTGACGACGTAATCGGCGCCTTCGACGGCGCGGTCGACCGAGTTGCGGTAGCGCAGATTTGCCTGGACGAAGGATATCTGTCCGACATTGCCAAGCGGTTGCAGGAAGCCGGCGAGGTCAGGGCGGCGGACGGCAACGCGGATGCGGTAGCCGCGCTTTGCCAGCACGCGCACGATATGCCTGCCGATGAAGCCGGACCCTCCGAACACGGTGACGAGTGGCGGCAGGTTGGCAAGGGTCATGGCAGGCTCCTCGAAAGGCTCAATTGTTTGGTCGATCTGGTTTCGTCTTAGACCAATCGCGGCGCGACGAAAAGGGCCATCGCGCCGCTGAGAACTCGCCTCAGATGCCTTCGACGACGACCATCTCGGCGTCGGCGACATCCTGGCGGATTTTCGCCGCGATCTGGTATTCCGGCGAATTGTAGCAATCGACAGCGTGCTGCATCGAAGGAAACTCGATCACCACGTTGCGCGCGCGCGCCTTGCCCTCGAGTTCGGTGATCGCGCCGCCACGGGCGAGAAAGTTGGCGCCGTACTTTTCGAAGGCCGGCTTTGCCGCCGCGACGTAATCCTTGTAGCGCTCCGCGTCACGAACATCGACGCGCGCAATCCAATATCCTTTTGCCATTTTAGATGCTCCCTGGCTCACGTGATTATTGAAGGGCCGCCGACATCTCGGCGAGGATCGCCAGGGCCGCCTCCTTGGGATCGGCTGCCTTGACGATCGGGCGGCCGACAACGAGATGGCTGGAGCCGGCCTTCAGCGCGGCAGCCGGTGTCATCACACGCTTCTGGTCGCCCCTGTCGGCGCCGACGGGGCGAATGCCCGGCGTGACAAGCGCCATATCGGGGCCGATGATCTTGCGGACGGCGGACGCTTCCTCAGCGGAGCAGACAACGCCACCCATGCCGGCGAGGTGCGCCTGTTCGGCGCGGCGCAGGACGAGCGTGTGCGGGTCATATTCGTAGCCGGCCGCGATCAGGTCCTGTTCGTCCATCGAGGTCAGGACGGTTACGCCGAGAAGGCAGAGATCGGAGCCCTTTGCGGCCTCCACCGCAGCTTTCATCGCCTTTGGATAGGCGTGCAGCGTCAGCATCGACATGCCCATCTTGACGATGTTCTCGACGCCGGAGGCGACGGTGTTGTCGATGTCGAGCAGCTTCATATCGAGGAAGACCTTCTTGCCGCTCCTGGCAAGGTCGCGCGCAAACTCCAGGCCGCCGGCAAAGGCCAGCTGATAGCCGATCTTGTAGAAGACGACTTCGTCGCCGAGCGTGTCGACGATCCGTTCGGCCTCGCCAAGCGTTGGAACATCCAGCCCGACGATCAGCCGCTCGCGTGCATCCATGTCACATCCATCCCTGCCACTCTTCGATAGGCGTCCAGTCGCACGACAGGCGTCGATCCGCAAGGCTGAAACAGTAGAGATTGCCGCCGCCGCCCGGTTGATCGCCATCGCGCCGGATCGGGCGGCCTTGCAAATGGCACTTTAGCAAAGTTCCCACGCCTCCGTGGCCGACGAATGCAATGGGCAGGGCAGGATCATGCGACGCGAGAATATTGGTAACGGCCGAAATGATACGGCGCTGCGCGTCGATTGCCCGTTCCCAACCCCTGAAGCTGTCTTCGGGATGCGCAAAGAACCAGTTGGCGGCCTTCTCGAACTCAGGTGGCGGCGGCAGGAAGCCGGTTGCCGAGCGGTCGTTCTCATGCATGCCGTCGACAATCTCGATGGCCAGCCCGGCCGCGGCGGCAAGGATCTCGGCGGTCTCGATCGCCTTCGTCTCGTGGCTGGAAGCGACGCGCCGCAGCTGCTTTCCCCAGTCGCTTTCGGCTGCTTTGTGGGCGCGCGCGGCGCCAAGCTGTGACAGCCCCCATTTCGGTACGGGAACCGCCGGATCGATCCTCACCTGCGGATGCGTGATGTAGAGGCCGAACACAGGGTTCAGCCGCGCCGGTAGATCCAGAGCTGCGCCGGCGGGATGTTGCGGACGATAAAGTCGAAGTGCTGGATATGATAGCGATCCGGCCGCGCGATGATCGGCGACACAGGGCCGTACGAAATCTGCACGACGGGCCGGCCTGCCGGCAGGCGGTCGAGCAGGCTCTCGAGAAGCGCGATGCGGGCCTGCATCGGGAAGTTTAGCAGCGGGACGGCGGAAACGACGGAATCGAACTTTTGATCCCTCATGGCGCCGAGCGTCTTATCGAGATTGAACGCATCGCCATTGATGAAGTTCACGCCCGGATAGAGCCGGACCAGGTGCTCGTAGAAGTCCGTCGAATACTCGACAGCGACCAGGTTCTCCGGCTTCACGCCTCGTCCGAGGATTGCCTTGGTGATCGCCCCGGTGCCTGGCCCGAGCTCGAGGACCGGCAGTCCGGAGTGCAGGTTGATGACGCTCGCCATCTTGCGCGCTGTAATGGAGGAGGTGGGAACAATCGAACCGACAGTCTTCGGCCCCTGCATCATTCCCTTGAAGAAGCGGATCTCTTCGTCAAACTTCTTGCCCAGCCGTTCCTTCAGGCGCAACGCCATTCCACCATCCTCCTAGATATGCAACAAAGCAGCCCGGTCTTTAATTGCAGTTGGTTCGAGCGAAAAACAAGGCCCGACGTCGCAATTGGCAAAGTTTGCACGGCAAATGCGACGCGGTTAGACCCGCATCGGCATCAGCACGTAGAGAGCGTCGTCGCCGGTCGTGTCGCGAATGAGCGTCGGCGAGCCGGCATCGGCAAGCAGGAAGATCGCCTCATCGCCGGAAAGCTGCGCCGTAATGTCGAGCAGATATTTCGCGTTGAAGCCGATTTCCATCGAGTCGGTATCGTAGCCGACCGCGACTTCCTCCGTCGCGCTGCCGGAATCCGGATTGTTGACGGTGAGCAGCAGTTGACCGTCGGAGAGGGCGAGCTTGACGGCGCGGCCACGCTCCGAGGAGATCGTCGAGACACGGTCGACGGCTTGCGCAAACGTCGTGCAATCAACGCGCATTTCCTTGTCGTTATTGGTCGGAATGACGCGCTGGTAATCCGGGAAGGTGCCGTCGATCAACTTCGAGGTCATGACGATCGAGCCGATACTCAGTCGGAGCTTAGCGTCGGAAACCTCGACGGTCACGATCGCATCCGGCACATCGACAAGCTTCTGCAGTTCGCCCACGGTCTTGCGCGGGATGATGATGCCGGGCATGCCTTCCGAGCCCGATGGCGCATTCACGTCGGCGCGGGCGAGGCGGTGGCCGTCGGTTGCGACGGCGCGCAGCTTCAGGTCGCCCTTGCTCTCGATCGTGTGGAAGAAGATGCCGTTGAGGTAGTAGCGGGTTTCCTCGGTCGAGATCGCGAACTGCGTGCGATCGATCAGCATCTTGAGGTCGGTCGCCTTCAGCTTGAAGGTATGGCTGAAGGTGCCGGCGGTGAGATCCGGGAAGTCGGATTCCGGCAGGCACTGCAGCGAGAACTTCGAGCGGCCGGACTGAACCGTCATCGAGCCGCCGTCGGTACTGGTCGCCAGCAGGACTTCGGAGCCGTCCGGCAGCTTGCGCACGATGTCGTAAAGAAGATGGGCAGGAACGGTCGTGGCACCAGCCTGTTCGACATTGGCGGGGGTCGCTTCGGTCACTTCGAGATCGAGATCGGTCGCCTTCATGTCGAGGTTCTGGCCCTCGGCGCGCAGCAGGATGTTGGACAGGATCGGGATCGTGTTCCGGCGTTCGACCACGCGATGCACGTGGTTCAGCGACTTCAAAAGGTTGGACCGCTCAATTGTAATACGCATGGGATGCTACCGCTTTCGACCGTTACTGCTTGAGCGCACATGTTGCGCGCCGCAAGGAATGCTTTTGCCCAAGAGGGACCAGAGAGTGGACAGGCAAAATGGCAGGAATTTGCGATCGATTGCAAGAGGTACCAGCGGAAGCGTCAATGCAATTGCCGTTTTCCCGTGCAATGCTCACAGAAATCGCAGCGGCCTTGCCGAACTGCAAGGCCTCGCCCATAAAGGCGCGAAGCCAAAGAAAGTGAAACTATCTTGAGCAATGACGATGTGATGGCCGAAGGTGGCAGGCAACGCAGCTTCCGCCTGCACAATATGTCCATTCCGGCGCGACCATTGGAACCGGCGCTCTACCTCGTCGCGACGCCGATCGGCAATCTCGGCGACATCACATTGCGGGCGCTGGAAACGCTTGCAGGTGCGGATGTGCTGGCCTGCGAAGACACGCGCGTCACCCGCGTCCTGCTTGACCGCTACGGCATTCAAAACCGGCCCTATGCCTACCACGAACACAATGCCGATGAAGCTGGGCCACGGCTCTTGCAGGCGCTGGAATCCGGCAAGTCCGTTGCCCTGGTCTCGGATGCCGGGACGCCGCTGGTCTCGGATCCCGGCTATCGTCTGGCGCAAAAAGCCATCGAGGCAGACTATCGCGTCATACCCATTCCAGGGGCCTCCGCGCCGCTCGCCGCTCTGGTTGGCTCCGGCCTGCCCAATGACGCCTTTCTCTTCGCCGGGTTTCTGCCGACCAAGGACAAGGCGCGTCGCGATCGGCTGGCCGAGTTCGAAGCCGTTCCCGCAACGCTGATGTTCTTTGAATCGCCACATCGTATAGCCGCAACGCTAGCCGCCGCCGCCGATGTGCTCGGCGGTGATCGCGTTGCGTCGGTCTGCCGTGAATTGACCAAGACCTATGAGGAGTTTCGTCGTGGCACGCTGGCGGAGCTTGCTGCCCATTATTCCGACGTCGATAGCGTCAGAGGCGAGATCGTGCTCGTTATCGGTCCGCCTCCAGAGCGCCCGGTAGAACCCGCGAATGTGGATGCGATCCTGGCCGACCTGGCGAAGACCTTACCGACCTCCAAGGCGGCTGCGGAAGCGTCGCGGATCACAGGCATTTCCAAGAAGGAGCTCTACCAGCGTCTCCTCGATATGAAGGGCAGCGATGAGCGATAGGGCCAACGACCGCCGCAAGGCGCTTGGCCGGGGCCATGTCTCCGAGTATCTGGCTGCTCTTTATCTCATGCTCAAGGGCTATCGCATCGTCGCACTGGGCTATCGCACCAAGCTCGGCGAGATCGACATTATTGCACGCAAGCGCAATCTGGCGATTTTCGTGGAAGTGAAGGCGCGCCGTGACCACATGAGCGCCATCGACGCCGTGTCGCCAACGGCGCAAAACCGCATCAGAGCTGCCAGTGATCTGTGGTTGGCGAGGCAACGCGATTATGCTGTGCTTTCGTAGCGTTACGACATCGTGGCCATCCTGCCTGGCCGCCTGCCGCGGCATTTTCCGAATGCCTTCTAATGTGGATTGCAATCGCGTGCAAAAAGGTATCGATGTAACACTCCTGTCATCAAATCATTAAGGAGGCGTCATGGAAGGCCTCTATTGCACTCCTCACCCCAACAACTGGTGGAGAGGGATTAGCCATGTTCAAGAAAATTTCGATGGCGGCTGTGGCCGTAAGCTTTTCGGCATCGTCGTCCTTTGCTGCGACCAACATCACATGGTGGCACGGCATGGGCGGCCGCAACGGCGAAGTCATCAATGAGGTGGCACAGAAGTTCAACGCTTCGCAGTCCGCCTGCGCCCTGACCCCGGTCAGCAAGGGTACCTACGAAGAAGCGCTTGCTGCCGGCATCGCTGCCTTCCGCTCCGGCGAACAGCCGAACATCCTCCAGGTCTTCGACGCGGGTGCTGCAACCATCATCAACGCCAAGGGCGCCGTCGTTCCGGCCGAAGACCTGATCAAGCAGGCCGGCTACAAGTTCGACCGCAATGCCTTCATTCCGGGTGTTCGCTATTTCTACGCTGCTGCTGACGGCAAGTTCGTCGGCATGCCCTTCAACTCTTCCGCGCCGATCATGTACACCAATCCGGAAGCGTTGAAGAAGGCTGGCGTCGAAGCCCCGAAGACCTGGGAAGAATTCGAGGCGATCGCTCCGAAGCTCAAGGCTGCAGGCTACATCCCGCTCGTCCAGTCGCAGCTGACCTGGGAGTTCACCGAGAACTTCTTCTCGCGCAACAACATTCAGTTCGCCACCAACAACAACGGCTACGACAGCGTCGTCGACACCAAGCTCAAGGTCACCGATCCGAACCTCATCATGATGTTCGACAAGCTGAAGGCCTGGTCCGACGAAGGCTACTTCAAGTACTACGGCGCCGGCTGGGCCGACAACCAGAAGCCCTTCGAAGAAGGCAAGGTCGCTCTCTGGATCGGTTCCTCGGGTTCCTTCGGCGGTCTGAAGAAGACTGCAACGATGCCCTTCTCGGCAACCTTCCTGCCCTACTGGGGTTCGATCAAGGGCGCTGGCACCCATAGCTTCATCGGCGGCGCCGCACTCTTTGCCATGTCCGGCAAGTCGGCTGAAGAGAACAAGTGCGTTGCGGACTTCTTCCAGTTCCTGACCTCGCCCGAGATCCAGAAGTTCTACCACCAGGCAACCGGCTACGTCGCCATCACCGAGGCAGCTTACGAGCTCGCCAAGAAGGAAGGCTACTACGACAAGGAACCGGCGGCCGAAGTCGGCATCAAGCAGCTGAAACTCGAAGACGGCGAGTGGTCGAAGGGCTATCGCCTCGGCTTCTATCCGCAGATCCGCGAAATCATGGAACGCGAATACGGCCGTATCTTCTCGGGCGAAACCTCCGTCAAGGACGCTTTCGATACCATCGAGAAGGAAGGCAACCAGCTCCTCGAGCGTTTTGCCAAGACTGCCGGCTGATAAAGCCCATTGCTGAAAACCACGGTTCCGGAGGCGCTCGCCGTCTCCGGAACCGCTTTGCAAAAAGGTCCCGCCATGAAGCGCGTGCAGTTTTCGTCGCCGACGCTGCCTTATCTCTTCCTGCTGCCGCAGATGGCGGTCATCTTTATTTTCTTCTACTGGCCGTCCGTTCAGGCGGTGAAGTCCTCGTTCTTTTTGGAAGACCCGTTCGGCTTCGGCTCGAGCTTCGTCGGCTTCGACAATTACAAGGGCGTTCTCGAAAGCGCCGAGTACCGCTCGATTGCTGGCTTCACAGCCATTTTCACGGCACTCGTCACTTTCTTCTCGCTGTCGCTAGGCTTGCTTCTCGCCGTCAAGGCCGATGCCGTCATCCGCGGCAGCTCGACCTACAAAACATTGCTGATTTCGGTCTACGCGATCGCCCCGCCGGTCGCCGGCCTGATCGGCATGATGTTCTTCGACCAGCACATCGGTCCCTTCGTGCGTTTCGCTGCCCTGTTCGGCTGGGACATGAAGATCGGTCTCAATTATTTCGACACGGCGTTTGCGATGGTGGTCGTCTCCGTCTGGAAACAGATCCCGTACAATTTCATCTTCTTTCTGTCGGGCCTTCAGGGGATTCCCGTTTCCGTTCGCGAGGCTGCGGCGCTCGACTGCCGCTCGGGTTTCCGCCGGTTCTGGACCGTCATCCTGCCGCTCTTGGCACCGACCGCCTTCTTCCTCTTCGTCATCAACGTCACCTATTCGCTCTTCGATACTTTCGGCATCGTCGACGTGATGGTGAAGGACAAGGCCGCCAACAACCCGATCACGCTCGTCTACAAGGTCTACATGGATGGCTTCCGCGGCAACGACCTCGGCGGCTCCTCGGCCCAGTCGGTGATCCTGATGATCGTCGTCTTCGTGTTGACCGTCTTCCAGTTCCGCTTCCTTGAGCGGCGCGTTCACTACAATTGAGGAGCGGGAATGTACCGTCTCAAGATAGTCGATCACATCATCCTGCTTCTCGGCGTCTTCGTCATGATGGCGCCTGTCGTCGTTGCCTTCTTCACCTCGACGCACGATGCCGCCGAGATCCATCGGCAAGGTTTGACCCTCACCTGGGGCAACCATTTCGCCGAGACCTACAGCACCGTGCTCAATCGCGAAGGCGGCTTCACCGGGCAGGTGACCGGGACGCGTATGCTGATGAACTCGTTGATCCTCGGCATCGGCTTTGCCGTCGGCAAGATCATCCTGTCGATGCTCGCCGCCTATGCGATCGTCTACTTCCGTTTCCGGCTCGGAACGCTGTTCTTCTGGATGATCTTCACGACGCTGCTGCTGCCGCTCGAAGTCCGCATCCTTCCCTCTTACGAGGTGATGCACCAGCTGCACCTGATCAACACCTATACCGGCATGATCGTGCCGCTGCTGGCATCGGCAACCGGCACCTTCTATTTCCGGCAGTTCTTCAAATCGATCCCGGACGAGTTGCTGGAAGCGGCGCGTATCGATGGCGCCGGTCCGATCAAGTTCTTCTTCGACGTGATCGTGCCGCTTTCGAAGACGATGGTGGCCGCCATCTTCATCATCATGTTCGTCTATGGCTGGAACCAGTATCTCTGGCCGATGCTGATGACCAACGACGAGAGCTTCTACACGCTGGTGCGCGGCATTAAGCAGATTCTGCTGGTCTGGGTCGGCGCGCAGATCCCCGACTACAACGAAGCCTTCGCCATCGCGATTCTCGCGATGCTGCCGCCTGTCATCATCGTCGTGGTGTTCCAGCGCTGGTTCATCAAGGGCCTCACCGAAAGCGACAAGTAAAGGAAACGCCGATGGCCGCCATCGAAATCAATCAGGTCTCCAAGATCTATACCGGGGACGTGCATGCGGTGAAATCCGTGAACATCGACATCAAGGACGGCGAGTTCATCGTCCTCGTCGGCCCCTCCGGCTGCGGAAAGTCGACGCTTCTGCGCATGGTCGCCGGGTTGGAGGAAATCTCCAAGGGCGAGGTGAAGATCGGCAACCGCGTCGTCAACAAGGTCGACCCCGCCGAACGCGACATCGCCATGGTGTTTCAGAACTATGCGCTCTATCCGCACATGACGGTCTACGACAACCTCGCTTACGGCCTGCGCAACCGCAAGACGCCGAAGGCCGAGATCGATGCCCGCGTCGCTGAAGCGGCCCGCATGCTGCAGCTCGAAGCCTATCTCGAGCGCAAGCCGCGCGCCCTTTCCGGCGGCCAGCGTCAGCGCGTCGCCATGGGCCGCGCCATCGTCCGCAAGCCCGCCGCCTTCCTGTTCGACGAGCCGCTCTCGAACCTCGATGCAAAGCTGCGCGTCTCGATGCGCGGCGAGATCAAGCGGCTGCAGCGCCGTCTCGGCACCACCTCGATCTACGTCACCCACGATCAGCTGGAGGCGATGACACTCGCCGATCGGCTGGTCGTTCTCAACGGCGGCGAGATCGAGCAGATCGGCGCGCCACTCGACGTGTACCACACCCCAGCGTCGACCTTCGTCGCGAGCTTCATCGGCTCCCCGGCGATGAATCTGCTGCAGGGCGAGCTGCATGGCGACAAGCTTGCACTGGGCCCGAACCTGATCGACCTTGGCGGTCATGCACCTGCATCCGGATCTGTCACCGTCGGTATTCGCGCCGAGGACCTGCGCCTCGCAAGCCCTGGCGAACATGCCATGACTGTTGCAGTGGACTATGTGGAAGAGCTCGGCTCCCAACGTCTCGTGCACGGAAATCTCGGCGATCAATCGCTGACGGCAGCCCTGTCTCCGGAGGCGGAATTAACGTCCGAACTGCGGCTGGTCGTGGGTGCCGAGAGACTGCATTTCTTCACTCACGACACCGGAAAGCGTATCGGCGGAACGGCTCTTCAACAGGCCATGGTGGCAAAGACGGAAATCGCCTAGTCCTTTGGGCGTTGTGATCGTTCAAATTGTAGCCACTGCTTGTACGGTGCCTTTACGACTCTCTGCTATCCCGACAAGGATCTGATAGCAGCGGGGGTTGCTCATGGGTATGCAGATGATGCTGGCCAGTGTGGTCGCGATGGCCGCGCGCGTGGTGCCTTTTCCGAATCTGCCGCAACCGGCGGCAAAGACATTTGTGGCGAAGTCCGGCGACAACCTCGTCATGCACGCGACGCCGATCAATCCAGACTGGATCGTCAGCGGCGATCCGCAGGCACGCACCGGGGAGCATTCCCGCAGTAACGACGATGCAGCCTACACGGCGATCTGGGACTGCACGGCCGGCGAATTCCGTTGGTACTTCTACTGGGACGAAACGGTGATGATTCTTGACGGCGGCGTGCACATCCTCGCCGAGGATGGCACGGAGCGCACGCTGGAGGCCGGCGACGTTGCCTTCTTCGCGGCTGGCACCTGGGCGAGCTGGAGCGTCGACAATTACGTGCGCAAGGTCGCGTTCCTCAGGAAGCCGTTTCCGAAGCCAGTTGCGCTTGCCTATCGGCTCCGCAGCCTGCTGCGCGGCGACGCTCCCAAGAGCGGCATCGCGGCCTGAAGATTTCGTCTCGCGAGGCGAGCACGGCGTTGCTTTCGGGGCATCTGCAGCCTACATCTGTCCGGCATTAGCTAAGGGACGGAAATGGCCAAGATCAAGAATGTAGCGGTCCAGATGGACCATGTCGCCGGCATCAATATTGCAGGGGATTCCACCTTCGCGATGAGCCTCGAAGCGCAGGCTCGCGGCTATAAGCTCTTCCACTACACGCCCGAGCGACTGAGCTTCAGAGATGGGAATCTATACGCCACCGTCGAGCCGATGGTGTTGCGCGACGTCAAGGGCGATCACTTCGAGCTCGGAGCGCCCGAACGTGTCGATCTGTCGACGATGGATGTGATCCTGCTGCGCCAGGACCCGCCGTTCGACATGGCCTATATCACCTCGACTCACCTGCTGGAGCGGATCCACCCGAAGACACTCGTCGTCAACGATCCGGCCTGGGTGCGGAACTCTCCCGAGAAGATCTTCGTCACCGAATTTGCCGATCTGATGCCGAAGACGCTGATCACGAAGGACGCGGGCGAAATCCGTCGTTTCCGGGACGAGATGGGCGACATCATTTTGAAGCCGCTCTACGGCAATGGCGGTGCCGGCGTGTTCCACTCGACCAGGGACGACCGCAACCTATCGTCACTGCTTGAAATGTTCGGACAACTGTTCCGCGAACCCTTCATCGCGCAGCAGTACCTTCCCGACGTCCGCAAGGGCGACAAGCGCATCCTGCTTGTCGATGGCGAGCCGGTCGGTGCCATCAATCGCGTCCCCGCCGAGCACGACAGTCGTTCCAACATGCATGTCGGCGGACGTGCCGAGGCAACTGAACTGACGGCACGCGAAATCGAAATCTGCAAGCGCATCGGCCCTGCGCTTAGGGAACGCGGCTTCCTCTTTGTCGGCATCGATGTCATCGGCGACTATATGACGGAGATCAACGTCACGTCGCCGACAGGTATTCGTGAAGTGCGCAAGTTCGGCGGCGCCGATATTGCCGCTCTGCTTTGGGACGCGATTGAGCGGAAGCGCGTCTAGCGCTCCTTGGCTGCATGGCTTCGTGCGGCGAGGACGGTTTTCCGCAGTGACAACTCGCCTCTGAATGATCACGGATCCTGTCGATCCGGGTGTATCGCCTATTTTGTTCTCAAGCTATAACCGGCCACAACCTGCGCACAGCGAAGGCGAGAATCTGTTCCTTTATTGTTCTTGTTTCATTCCCGTTTCTATACAGAATTGCAATTCGCGACAATGATACGTCGTTAAGCTGCGGTGTCGTGGGTTGCGGCACAGGGGATTGGGGCATGGTCGCACGCGTCGGCGCGGTTGAATATCAGGGCATTGAGGGTGTTCCGGTCGAGGTTAAGGTCACGGTCGCACCCGGGCGGGTCGTGACGCAAATCGTCGGGCTTCCCGACAAGGCGGTTGCAGAAGGCCGCGAGCGTGTTTACGCCACGCTGCATGCCTCCGGCCTCTCACGGCCCGGCGCTTTCCGCCGCTGAACTTCTGGAAGTCTCGATGATTCATTCGGTAGCCGGACTACTATCAGGCGGAAGACTTTCGGATCGCAGCCCTTCCGGACCCCGCATCATTCGGCGAAGATGGCCGCCCTGGTGGCAGGCGGCTTGCGCGCCGAGGCCGGGCGAGGCGTCGCTCGCCCACCATGGCGTGCTGTTCCTTGGTGAGTTTCCTGAGTTTTCGCCGCAGGCGCTCGATGCCCTGCGGCAACCGTTGGAGACGGGCGAATGCATCATCGCCCGCGCCAATCATCGTGCGGCCTATCCCGCCAACATCCAGCTCGTCGCAGCCATGAACCCCTGTCGCTGCGGCATGGCGGGCGAACCCGGTCATAGCTGCGCGCGGCCCACGCTGCATGACGGACTACCAGGCGCGCATATCAGGTCCGCCAATGGATCGCATCGACATCCGTATCGATGTGCCTGCCGTCTCTGCCGTCGATCCTATCCGACCGATGCCTGCCGAAAGGAGCGCGGATATCGGCCGCCGCGTTGCCCGTACACGTGACATTCAGCGAAACCCTTTGAAGCAGTCGGACTCGGAGGCATCGGCACAAACGCTCGGTGTTCGACCGCCATGATCGAGAATACGCCGCACTGGATGCTGCTGGCCTGCAGTGCTCCGCGACGCGGCCGTGAAAATGAAGTTCTCGGCGCGAGGCTACTATCCGTGTGTTGAAAGTGGCGCGCACCTTGGCGGATCTCGATGGCAACGAGACCGTAGGCCGCATTCCGAGGCGATTTCCTATCGAATCGCCGGCGAGCGGCTGACGACAGCCGCCTGAAACGAAAAGGGGCGCCGAGGCGCCCCAGGTTCATTCAGGATGAGGGCGTTCAGTTGCCGAGGCCGTCGAACAGTGCGGTCGAGAGATAGCGTTCGGCAAAAGACGGAATGATGACGACGAGATTCTTTCCCGCATTCTCCTCGCGGCTGCCGACCGCGATGGCCGCGGCCAGTGCTGCGCCGGAGGAAATGCCAACGGGCACGCCTTCGAGCTTGGCAACCTCGCGGGCAAGTTCCAGCGCCTCGGGACTGCTCACCGTGATGATCTCGTCGTAGATGTGCGTATCGAGGATTGCCGGCGCAAAGCCGGCGCCAATGCCCTGAATCTTGTGAGGTCCCGGCTGGCCGCCGGAAAGAACCGGCGATTCCGCCGGCTCGACAGCGACCACCTTGATGCCGGGCTTCTTCGACTTCAGCACCTGTCCCGCCCCGGTGATGGTGCCGCCGGTGCCGATGCCGGCAACCAGGATGTCGACCGCACCCTCGGTAT
The DNA here is from genome assembly GCF_014193145.1 of Rhizobium sp. BK060. Lineage (NCBI taxonomy): Bacteria > Pseudomonadati > Pseudomonadota > Alphaproteobacteria > Hyphomicrobiales > Rhizobiaceae > Rhizobium > Rhizobium sp. BK060. The sequence continues at coordinate 99,462 of NZ_JACHYW010000019.1, read as the reverse complement.
CGTTCCAGATCTCTTCGGCTGTCGTGCGGCGATGGATTTCTGGGTTGGCCGGGTTCTCGAACTGTTGCGGGATGATGGCATCCGGGAGCGTCGCAGCCAGTTCCTCGGCCTTCGCGATCGCGCCCTTCATCCCCTTCGGGCCCTCGGTCAGAACGAGCTCGGCGCCGAGCAGCGCCAGCATCTTGCGGCGCTCGACGGACATCGTTTCCGGCATCGTCAGGATCAACTTGTATCCCTTGGCGGCCGCAGCAAAGGCGAGCGCAATTCCGGTATTGCCGGATGTCGGCTCGATCAGGGTTGTTTTGCCAGGCGAAATCTTGCCCTGGGACTCCAGCGACTCGATCATGGCAACGCCGATACGGTCCTTGACGGAAGCAATCGGATTGAAGAATTCCAGCTTGGCGAGCAGGTTTGCCTTTACGCCCTTCGCCTTGGCGAGCTTGTCGAGCCGCACGATCGGCGTGTCGCCGATGGTTTCGGTGATCGAGGAATAGATACGGCCACGGCCCGGTTTCTTCGACATTCGGCTCTCCCTTGATGAAATGTGCGGAGAGAATAGGGTCAAAGGCGGCCGGAGACCAGTGTGGCATCACTCGCGCGAAGGCGCCTTCGGAGAAAAAATCCTTTGAAAACCGACCTTTGCCGAACGAACTTTTTCAGGCTGCGCGGGTGGCGATGAAGGCTGCCGTGCCGACCAGAATGCCAGCCGCCATCTTGTTCAGTGCCTGCAGCGCACGCGGTTGCTTCAGCATCATTCGCGCACGTGCGGCAAGCAGCATATAGGGCACCAGAACAACCAGCAGGACCACGAAGGTGGTAGCGAGCAGGATGCCGTATTCGCGAAGCCCGATGCTGTTGAGGTCGATCAGCGTTGGCACCAGCGCGACGTAGAAAAGCATGGTTTTGGGGTTGCCAAGCGTTACCAGCAGGCCGGACAGGAAGCTCATGCCGATGTTGCTTGCCTTCTTTGCTGCGACGTCCAGTGGCAGCAGTCCGGCCGTCCAGAGCTTGTAGGCGATGTAGCCGAGATAGAGCGCACCGGCGATCTTGATGACAATGAAAACTTCCGTGAAGGTTTGTGCCACGAAGGCAAGACCGAGGATAACTGCTGTCAGATAGGTCATGTCGCCAAGGACGAGACCGAGGCCCATGAAAAACGTCTCGCGGAAATTCGAGCCTAGCGCGCGGGCAACAATCGCCGTGATGCCCGGTCCCGGAATCGCCGCCGCGATGAAAAGTGCTGCTGCATAAGCGAAAAGGGCGGTGAACGACATGACGGTAGCTCCTGCTTCAACCGCCTTCTACGCCTGCGGCCTGGTACTTTCAAGGATCGGAGCTCTTGTCATCATCCTGCGGTAGCTTGCCGCTATTGACGCTGGCTGTCGCGGTTCTAGTTCCACGGCGGTGATCGATGGCTGGTGAAAGCCGACACCTTGTCAACCGCCCCAATACCCACCAATTGCCCGCCGCTCGCCAAAGGAGACACCCGATGAGCCCTACGTCAGCCGAAAAGCGCAAACTCGCCCCGCTCGCTACCCCCACGGACCTGAAGAGCAATGCCATTCAGGATATCTCAGCCGTTCTGGCTGCGTTGCTGGCGGATGTTTTTGCGCTCTACATTAAGACTAAGAATTTCCATTGGCATATGTCGGGACCGCATTTCCGCGACTATCACCTGATGCTCGACGAGCAGGCCGAGCAGATCTTCGCCACGACCGATGCGATTGCCGAGCGCGCCCGCAAGATCGGCGGCACCACGCTGCGCTCCATCGGCCATATCGGCCGCCTGCAGCGCATCAACGACAATGATGCCGAGTATGTCACGCCGGAAGACATGCTGGCGGAACTGCGCGACGACAACAGGCAGCTGGTCTCGCTGTTGCGCGAGACCCATGATGTCTGCTCCGAGCACAATGACGTCGCCACGACGAGCCTGCTGGAAGTGTGGATCGATGAGGCCGAGCGCCGCACCTGGTTCCTGTTCGAAACGACGCGGCAGCAGAAGTAATCTCGTTGGCTTCTCGGATGATCAGCTCGCCCGCGCGCGCAAAAACTGCGCGGGCGTCCAGCCAAGGTTCATGCCTGCGGCGGCGACAAGGATGACGGCTGCGCCAAGCAGCTGCATCGGCTGCAATGCATGTCCGAAGGCCAGTCGATCCACAAGGATCGCCGCGATCGGGTAGATGAATGACAGCGCGCCGGTCAGATGGATCGGCAGCTTCTGGATCGCACCGTAGAGCAGCACATACATCAGGCCGGTGTGCACGATACCCATGGTGATCAGGATCGACCATGAGGAGCCGTCCGCGGGCAGGTCCGAGAAGTTCATGGTCGGCAGCAGCATGAGTACGCCGGTGGCAACCTGGATCAGCGCGATAAGGTGCGGCGGCGTACCCTTCAGCCGCTTTGCCGCCAGCGCCGCGAGAGCGTAGAAGAATGCGGCACCAAGCGCCAGCAAGATGCCGAGGCCGTAGCCCTCGTGCCCACCAGTGGTGGCAGGCTTCGCCTCGACGATCGCCGCCATGCCGGCAAAGGCCAGCGTCAGCCAGAACAGCTTTGCGGCGGTGATCTTCTCGCCGAGAAACAAGGCGCCCAGCGCAAGCAGCATGAAGGGTTGCGTGTTGTAGACAGTCGTAGCGATCGAAATCGATGCATGGCCGTATGATGCAAAGAGCAGCAGCCAGTTGAGAACGATGGCCACGCCGCCGAAGATCGCGATACCGACCGATTTCAAGCTGATGATACCAGGTCGAAGCAGCCCCATGGCAGCGCAGACCGCAAGCAGGCTGATCGCACCGAAGAGGCAGCGCCAGAACACCACGCCGCTCACCGGCTGGCCTGACATGACCACGAACCAGCCGATTGTTCCCGATATCAGCATAGCTGCGGTCATTTGGGCGGTGCCGGTGCGGATTTCGCTATGCATCACGTTTCTCCATCTCGATAGATGAAGATTATTGCGGTCCTGTCCCGGTTTATATAGTTTGCATTAGGTTGATTGTGCCGCTCTCCTGTCATTGTGAGGAATAATGTCGGTTTCGCCTAATGATAATGCGATCGATGATGTCGATCAGAGAATATTGGAGGCGCTGGCGGAAAACGCTCGCATCTCGTTGAAGGAGCTGGCACAGGCTGCCGGGCTTTCTTCACCGAGTGCCGCCGAACGCCTCCGTCGCCTGGAAGAGCGCGGGATCATCGCGGGTTTCACCATTGATATCGACGCTGCAGCACTCGGATACCCGCTGCAGGCGATCGTACGCGTCCGTCCGCTGCCGGGACAGCTGCATGTCGTTCAGCGGATCATCCAGGACACGCCGCAGTTCGTGGAATGCGACAAGGTGACGGGAGACGACTGCTTCATCGCCCGGCTTGTCGTCCGCTCGATGGCGGAGCTCGACACGATCCTCGACAAGGTGGCGGAGAAGGCCGAAACGAGCACCTCGATGGTCAAGGCATCGCCCGTCAAGCGTCGGCTGCCGCCGCTCGCAGCAAAGCCCTGAAAGGTAAGTGCTATCGGTTCGAGCGCGCCGAAATGGCAAGCCGCATCAGCTCTCCCATACGGATATGGCTGATGCCATAATCGACCCGCGCGGCGCGGTGCACAACGACGAGCTCGAGTGCCGGAACGACGATGATGTATTGCCCGCCAAAGCCGCTGGCATAAAACAGCGGCGTTTGGATGGAGAGCAGATCCTTCGGCGCATTCGCCTCCGCCGTCAGCCAGAGATAGCCATAGCCCCTGCCGCCCCCGAGATCAGAATGCGGTTGCGTTGACAGGCGAACCCAGTCCTCGGGCACAACCTGTACGCCGTTCCAGCGGCCGCCTCGCAGATAAAGCAGTCCGACCCTTGCGAAGTCGCGAGCACTCATTGCCATCTTGTAAACGGGATGCAGCGATTCGGGTCCATGCTGATAGCGGCAGTCGTCCGGCGAAAAGTCCTGCATGCCGAGGGGCGCGGCGATGCGGGCGGCAAAGCTTTCGAACAGGTTCTCGCCGGTCTGGGCTTCGAGAATCGTGCCGAGGACGTTGAAATCCCAATTGTTGTAGAACCAGAAAGAACCCGGCGGGTGGTTGCCGCGCTCCGGTCGTCCCCGCTTCGTGTCATAGACCGAAGGGAGATAGACGCCGGATCGCGCGGCGAGAAGGTTGCGAACCGTGGCCGTCCGTTCCTCTGCCGTCAGCGGCGCGACGTCGATGATACCGAGATCGGCGAGCGTGGCGGAAAGGTCGATCCGGCCGGCCTCGGCATGGATGCCGAAGAGCATGCTGATCAGGCTCTTGCGCACTGAAGCGATGCTCGACTTGTAGGCCGTGTCGCCCCAGGAAAAGGCGAGACGTCCGCCGTCGATAATCATCATCGCGGTTGATCCGCCGCGCTCCAGCTCGCGGACGAGGTTTTCCAGCACCGCGGCATCCCAGCCGCCCTCGGTACGCTGCCGCCATTCCGAATCCGGGTAAATGAATGCGACCTCCGCCATTTCAGCCCTCCTTCGATCTGCATAAGTCTCGGCTGGCAAGCGCGCGGGTGTCAGAAATCGGCCATCGGCGAAAGCATGGCGGGTGCTTCAAGCGCGATTTCGTCGCTGGCGCGAAACATAAAGCACGTGCCGCCTCCGGGTGCCCGCGTTTCGCCTTCCCAGCCAAGCCTGTCAGGGCAGAAGAGCACTTCGGCCATGGCCGGTCGCAGACCGAGGCTGCCGATGATTTCGGCAAGGGCGGCGATTTGCTGTGCCACGACATCGAGCAGAATGAAACGATCGCCATCCGCCTTCCAGGCGATGATCGTCTGCCTGTCCTCGATAAAGCTCAGCCGCACGCTCGGATCGAGCCGGGTGTTGATGAGGAACATCGCCGTGCTTTCCACGACGGCCAGCGTCTCCGACACCGGCATGCGGCGCTTCAAGGCCGCCTGCAATACGGAGAGGTCGGCTGGCCGCGAGGGATCGAGCGTGCGGGCAGGGCGACCCGAAGCGGCAGGCGCCGGCGCCGGGCCGGAATAGGCGTGCATCGGCAGCGCGTGAAAGCCGTAGGGTTCGTAGAGCGCCGGCTTGTCCGTGTAAAGGACGATGGCTTCGAAGCCCTTTTCCTCGCACCAGGCGAGTGCCCTTTGTGTGAGGTCGCGATAGAGGCCACGTCCGCGCCATGCGGGACGAACGGCACCCGATTGAAATGCGGCGGCATTCACGGTGCGCCCGTTGACCATAAGCGGCATTGCGAAGGCCGAAAGATTGGCGGCAAGCTGGCCATCAGCGGCGAACCAGCCGAAGGGCATGCTGCTCGGGTCGGGTCCGCCCATTTGCTGCAATGGGCCGATGTCGATATCGAATGTGTCCTTCAAGAGATCGACCAGCGCCTGCCAGGCCGTGAGGTCGCCGAAATAGTCTCGGCGGAAGGTCAGGCCGGAATGATCGATGCTCTTGGAGGTCATACTCCGGTCGATCCGAAACCGCCGGCGCCACGCGTCGTTACGCTCGCCTCGGAAATCTCTGAGATATGTGCCTGGATCGCCGGAGCGATCACCATCTGCGCGATGCGCATGCCTCTGGTGATCGCGAACGGCTCATCGCCGAGATTGATCAGCAGCACCTTGACCTCGCCGCGATAGTCGCTGTCGATGGTGCCGGGCGTGTTCAGGCAGGTGATGCCGTGCTTGAAGGCGAGGCCGGAACGCGGGCGCACCTGACCTTCGAAACCTTCAGGAATTTCGAAGATGAAGCCCGTCGGCACCAGCGCGCGCTTTCCGGGCTCGAGGGTCATCGGCATGGCGCCATCGACGGCGGCGCGTAGGTCCATTCCTGCCGCCCCCTTGCTTTCGTAGGAGGGCAGATCGAGATCCTGGCCGTTGGCGAGGCGGATGATATCAAGCGTCGGGCGCGTATCGGTGTGGATTGTCATGGGGCATTAGTTTGCGCCCGATGCGCCAAGGTCAATTGCAATGCCGGGCTTTAATCGCTAGATACGCCGCAATTCCACAGGATTCACACTATGGCCGAAAGTCTCGCCGAGGCGGTCTCCCGCCGCCGCACATTCGCTATTATCGCGCACCCGGACGCTGGTAAGACCACGCTCACCGAAAAACTGCTGTTGTTCGGCGGCGCCATCCAGCTTGCCGGCGAAGTCAAGGCAAAGAAGGACCGCATGCAGACGCGCTCCGACTGGATGAAGATCGAGCGCGAGCGTGGCATCTCCGTCGTTACGTCGGTGATGACGTTTGAATATAAAGACAACGTCTTCAACATCCTCGATACGCCCGGCCACGAAGACTTCGCCGATGACACCTATCGCACGCTGACCGCCGTCGATGCCGCGGTCATGGTGATCGACGCCGCCAAGGGTATCGAACCACGGACGCTGAAGCTGTTCGAAGTCTGCCGCATGCGCGACATTCCGATCATCACCTTCATCAACAAGATGGACCGCGAAAGCCGCGATCCCTTCGAGATCCTGGATGAAGTCGAGGAGAAGCTGGCGCTTGATTGCGCGCCGGTGACGTGGCCGATCGGCCGCTCGAAGACTTTCTGCGGCACCTACCACCTAGCCAACAATGAAGTGCGCGCCTCCGACACGCAGGAGATCATGACCAAGGTCACCGATCCCGAGATGGTGTCCCACCGCCTGCCTGAAAACGAGAGGGACGCGTTTGTCGAGGAGACGACGCTGGCGATCGAGGCGTGCAAGCCGTTTGACCAGAAGGCCTTCCTGGAGGGGCACCTGACGCCGGTTTTCTTCGGCTCGGCGCTGCGCAATTTCGGGGTGCGCGATCTCATCGACGCGCTCGGCGAGTTTGCGCCGCCGCCGCGCGATCAGGTCGCCGATATCCGTACCGTGCATGCGACCGACAACAGGATGACGGCGTTCGTCTTCAAGATCCAGGCGAACATGGACCCGAACCATCGCGACCGCATCGCCTTTGCCCGCATCTGCTCCGGCAAGCTCGAGCGCGGCATGAAGGCGCGGCTGTCGCGCACTGGCAAGCAGCTCGGCCTTACCGCGCCGCAGTTCTTCTTCGCCTCGCAGCGGCAGCTTGCCGATACCGCTTATGCCGGCGACGTCGTCGGCATTCCCAATCACGGCACGCTGCGCATCGGCGATACGCTGACGGAGGGCGAAGCGCTGGTGTTCCAGGGCGTGCCGAACTTTTCGCCGGAAATCCTGCGCCGCGTGCGCCTGGAAGACGCGATGAAGGCGAAGAAGTTGAAGGAAGCGCTGCAGCAGATGGCTGAAGAAGGCGTCGTCCAGCTGTTCCAGCCGGAGGATGGTTCGCCGGCTATCGTTGGCGTTGTCGGTGCGCTGCAGCTCGATGTTCTCAAGGAGCGTTTGATGGCCGAATATGGCCTGCCCGTCTCCTTCGAAATGTCGCGCTTCTCCGTCTGTCGCTGGATCTCCGCCGATCAGCCCGCCGAGCTCGAGAAATTCGTCACCGCTCGCCGCGGCGATATCGCGCGGGACTTAGACCACGATCCCGTGTTCCTGGCGCAGGACAGCTTCTCGCTCCGCTACGAAGCGGAGCGCTATCCGGCGATCAAGATGGCTGCCCTCAAGGAATATCACGCCGTCAAGGCAGCGTGATATTGGATCGGATATAACGATCTGCCATGATGCCTTAAGAAAAGGAGCGTTTCATGGTTTGCGAGAATGAAATCAGAGAAAACGAAGTCGCCGTCGAACTACCGCCGGCGACCGACGCCGGCCTGGTGTTCATCGGGCGCATACTGACGCCCTGGACCTCTCGCAAGGAGACGCCCCGCCAGGGGCGGCATGACGGTCCGCTCTGCAAAATCGAAATATTCGAGCCGTGGAGACAGGCTCTCCAGGGTGTGGAAGCCTTCGAGCGGCTGGAGGTGCTCTATTGGCTGGATCGGTCGCGGCGCGACCTCGTTCTGCAAAGCCCGGCCAGCAGCGGAAAGGTGCATGGCGCGTTTTCTCTTCGCTCGCCGGTGCGCCCGAACCCGATCGGAACCTCCATCGTCAAGCTGGAGGGAATAGAAGGTGGCGTCCTGCTGGTTCGGGGGATGGATTGTCTTGACGGTACGCCGCTTCTCGATCTGAAGCCCGATCGCACATTGTTCAAGCCGATAGCGCTGCCGCAGACTGGAGATTTCCAGGCCGGCGACGACGTGGCGCATTCTTGCAAGAGGGCCTGACGATCAGTCGACGGCGATCATGACGTCCGAGGCTTTGACGCCCGCACAGGCGTCGCCGCCGAAGGCGAGCCCCAGTTCATCGACGGCTTCGTTGGTGATGGAGGCCGTGACGATCGACCCGCCGCCGATATCGATTCGGACATGCGCCGTGGTCGCACCTTTCTTCACCTCGATGATCTTTCCCTTCAGTCGATTCCGTGCGCTGATCTTCACGAGATGTCTCCTGGCTCGGGATGGCAGACTGTATCGGCTCGGCCCCGGTGTCGCAATCTTACTCGCCGCGCGGATAGCGTTGGCTTTCTTCCAACACATTCAAATCCATGTGGTTGCGCATGTAGCGTTCGGAAGCCTTTTGCAGTGGTTGATAGTCCCAGGGATAGTATGCGCCGTTCCGCAGTGCCTCGTAGACGACCCACCGGCGCGCCTGGCTTTCGCGCACGGCGGCATCGAAGCCCTGCAGGTTCCAGCGCTTCTCGGCCAGGGACTTGAGGTTCTCCAGGATTTCGACATGTCCTGCATCGCCGGCAAGGTTGTTCAGTTCCTTGGGATCCGCGTCGAGATCGAACAGCAGCGGCGGGTCCTTGTCGCAAAGGGTGAGTTTGAAGCGACCGTCGCGCAGGCAAACGAGAGGGGCTTCGGAACCTTCGGCGGCATACTCCATCGGCACTGGGCCACGCCCCCCGGTCCCGGTCGCGAGTGGCGCAAGGTCTTCGCCATCCGTCCATGGTGCGAGCTTGGTCATGTCGATGCCCGCCAGTGCGGCCAGCGTCGGCGTCACGTCGAGCGTCGAGACCGGTTGCTGGATGCAGGCGACATTCCAGCCCGGAGCCGCGATCGTCAAGGGCACTCGTGAGGAGCCGTCGAAGAAGCACATCTTGAACCAGAGGCCACGGTCGCCGAGCATATCGCCATGGTCGGAAACGAACAGCACGATCGTGTTGTCGGCCATCCGCGCGCGCTCGAGGACGTCAAGGATCTCGCCGATCTTGTCGTCGACGTACGAGATGTTGGCGAAGTAGCCTTGGCGTGCGCGCCGGATCTGCTCCGGCGTGATTTCGAACGCATCATAGTCGCAGGCCTTCAAAAGGCGCTGCGAGTGCGGATCCTGCTGGTCGAACGGAATCGCATCGACATCAGGATCGAGCGCCGGGGAGTTCTCGTAGAGGTCCCAATATTTGCGGCGTGCGACATAGGGATCGTGCGGATGCGTGAAGCTCACCGTCAAGCACCAGGGACGGTCGTCGTGACGGCGCGACAGGTCGTAGAGCTTGCGGGTCGCGTTGTAGGCGACCTCATCGTCGTACTCCATCTGGTTTGTGATCTCGGCAACGCCTGCGCCGGTCACCGAGCCGAGATTGTGGTACCACCAGTCGATGCGCTCGCCGGGCTTGGTGTAGTCAGGCGTCCAGCCGAAATCGGCGGGATAGATGTCAGTCGTCAGACGTTCCTCGAAGCCATGCAATTGGTCGGGACCGACGAAATGCATCTTTCCGGAGAGGGCGGTATGGTAGCCGGCCGCACGCAGATGGTGCGCGAATGTCGGGATATCAGATGCGAACTCGGCGGCATTGTCATAAACGCGGGTCCGGCTCGGCAGTTGGCCGGACATGAAAGATGCGCGTGCCGGCGCGCAAAGCGGACTTGCCGTGTAACTATTGGCAAATCGGACGGAGCGTTGCGCCAGCGCTTTCAGATGCGGTGCGTGAAGGAAATCGGCCGGTCCGTCGGGAAACAGCGTGCCATTGAACTGATCGACCATCAGAATGAGAATATTCGGGCGCGCCATGCGTATGGTGTCCTTCGGCTTTCGGGAGCGGGAACTTAGCCGCATCCGCGAAGCTGTTCCAGTCTGCGTTGACTGGAAATCGCGCCAGGAATCTCGGCCTCATCTCGCTTATGCCATTTGATTGCTTTATTGATTATCCATATCGGATGACCTGTGAAGCAGGCATTTTTTGATATCCTATCTAAGGATTTTTTATGGAAAGCCGCCGTGTCGAACTTGGATGGATGAGAATATTCGCTGAGATCGGCAAGGCGGGAAGTCTGTCGGCGGCTGCAGGCGTTCTTGGCCTGACGCAACCTGCCGTCAGCTATCAGATCCGCCGGCTGGAGGAGCAAGTTGGCGTCAGCCTCTTGAAACGCCAGCATCGGGGCGTGGAGTTGACGCCCGAAGGCCAGCGTCTTTTCGACATCGTCGCAAAGAGTGTCAACGAGATCGACCAGCTGGCGCGGCGCTTCCGCAATGAATCTGATCGGCCAATCATAAGGCTGCGTACGGATTATGCGTTTTCCGCCCTATGGCTAATCCCGCGCATGCATGCCTTCCGCACGCTGTACCCGAATGTTGATATTCAGATCGTCGCGACGCAGCGAACACAACGCGACCGGTCGGACGACGACGATGTTGCTGTTGTCTTTGGCAGGCGGTCGGAGTTAGAGCGCCACGCCGTTCTGCTTTTGCCGGAAAGGGTCGCACCCGTCTGCACCCAAGGCTTCCTCGATCGCTACGGTGCCATCTCCACGCCGACGGACCTTGCCCGAGCGCGCCTGATCCATCTCGATGCCGCGGAACCTTCGCCCTGGTTCGACTGGCGGCATTATCTCGCGGAATTCGGTGTCAGCCGCGATACTCACGCGGGGCAGGGCGATGTGAGCTTCAATACATACTCGCTGGTCGTGCAGGCCGCGATCGGCGAACAGGGGGTTGCCATCGGATGGATGGGCCTCGTCGACTCGCTGCTCGCCTCGGGGATGCTGAAAACCGCAGGTCCGGCGCTGGAAGCGCCGGACCGTGGTTACTGGCTATTGCCATCGCGCACGCGTGATGCCCAAAGCGATCTGCTTGCGGCATGGCTCACGGTGGAAGCCGGTATCGTCAGTCGACTAGATCCTTGAGAAAATCGTCGCACCAACGCGACACATCGTACTCCAGCAGATAGTCCATCATCCGCTGCCAACGCTCGCGGCGTTCTTCCAGAGGCATATTCAACGCACGCGCCAGCGCGTTGGCGGTTCCTTCGATGTCATAGGGATTGACCAGCAACGCCCCCCTCCTCAATTCGCGCGCTGCGCCGGCGAAGCGGGATAGTACGAGCACACCAGGATCTTCGGGATCCTGTGCGGCGACATATTCCTTTGCCACGAGGTTCATGCCGTCGCGAAGCGGCGTGACCAAGCCAACCTTGGCCAGTCGATAAAGACCCGCGAGGATCGGACGACTGACGGAGCGGTTGATATAGCGGATCGGCACCCAGTCCACCGTCCCCAGTGCGCCGTTAACTCGGCCTGCCTGTTCCGCGACGGTGCGCTGCATTTGTTCGTATTCCGGGACTTCCGAGCGTGATTTCGGTGTGATCTGCAGATAGGTGACCTTCCGCTGGTGGGCTGGATTGTTGACGACGAAGCGCTCGAAAGCGTCCAGCCGCTGGGTGATGCCCTTGGAGTAATCCAGTCTGTCGACGCCGATGATAAGGTCGCGGTCCTTGATGCTTTGCCGCGCTCGTTGCACCAGATGGTGGCTGCCGGCCTTCTTGGCGAATTCGGCGAAGGCGGCGGTCTCGATGCTGATGCCGTAGGCTCCGCCCTTGAAAACCTTGTCATTCGCTGTGAAGCGGCCGTCGCCGATGGCGTCGCCCATATCCTCGCGGCGAAGGCAGCCGGCAAAGTTTTCGAGATCGTGGTCCGTCTGAAAGCCGACGAGATCGTAGGCGGCAAGACCGCGCATGATTTCCTCGTGAACCGGCATGGTGTAGAGCACATCGGCCGGCGGCCAGGGAATGTGCAGGAAAAAGCCGATGCGGTTCTTGAAGCCCATTTGCCGCAGTTCCGCGGCGAGCGGGATCAAATGGTAGTCATGGACCCAGATGATGTCGTCCGGCCGCAGCAGCGGCGCAAGCCGATGCGCGAAGAAACGATTGACGCGGAAATACCCCGCCATTTCCTTGCGGCCATACTCCGCGAGGTCCAGGCGGTAGTGACAAATCGGCCAGAGCACGCGATTGGCGAAGCCGTGATAGTATTCCTCGACATCCTTGCCGGTGAGATCCGTCAGTGCATAGGTGATCTTGCCCTCTTCCGTCAGCGAGAGCGGGCCGGGCTCGTCGTTTTCGCTCGATTTGCCGGACCAGCCCATCCAGATGCCGCCCCGTTCTTCGAGTGCCGCTTTGAGCGCCACCGCCAGTCCGCCGGCGGAGGCCGCGCCCTCCTTCGCGGGAGCTGGCACGCGATTGGAGACGATGACAAGACGGGTCACGGAGGTTCCTTTCATCGGGAGGGCGGCACATCGTGCATGGATCAAACGGCGAGCTGCCCAATCAGTTCCCGCACCGCCGATGAGGAAGGCAGCGCCAGAATGGCGGCAGTGTCCGAAGACGGCCCGACACGAACGGAATGGCCGCCAAAGCGATTGGCGACACGGAACATCGCCTCGTCCGTAACGTCGTCACCGATGGCAATCGGACGCCTGCCGGCAAAGGGCGGCATCGACAGAAACGTCTCCACAGCGTGACCTTTGTCGGCGCTCGCGGGTCGGATTTCGAGAACCATCTTGCCGCGCTGCAAGGTCCAGTTCGGCCCGACCTTGGACTGCAGCCTCTCCATGATCAGCTCCACATCCGCCTGCCTTTGCGGCGCGAGGCGATAGTGAGCGGCGACCGCAGCTCCCTTGTCTTCCACGAGTACGCCTTGCAGATTTTCGGTTGCGGCGCGGAGCTCCGCCTTCAATGCCTCGAATGCGGCAGTGGTCTCGGCTTTCATGATGCTGCCGTCCGGCCAACGCAATTCGGCGCCGTGCAAGCCGGCGATCGGAAATCGGAATGGTGCGAACAGCTCGTCGGCATAAGCGAGTGCCCGTCCTGTGACCAAGGCTAGCGCGCCACCGAGCCTTCGCGACGCGGCATAAAGCGCTGCCGGCAGCGACGGTGGCATGACGATCGCATCCGGCACCGCGGCCAGGTCAAGCAATGTGCCATCGATATCGAGAAAAAGAGCGCAGTCTTGAGGGGAGGATAAAACGGCGCTTAGCAATTCCGTCTGCCCTGAGGCCGGTTGCGGCATCACGGCAGGAAATGGCTCACTGGGGTATGACATGCTGACATACCTATGTCGGCATCTGCCGAAGGCAACCCGTTTTGGCTCAATAATGCGAGGAAATCTCAGATTTTGCCGTGGAATCCGTGCACTGATCAATCGTTCATTCAGCCGGCATTGTGCCGGAATGCTCGGTGAAGAAGGCCTTGGCATCGGCGGTAAAGGCTGCGCGCTGAACGCTCCGCGTGTAAAACATGTGACCGCCGGGATAGACCTTCAGCGCCACCCGCTCGCCGGCAAGCGAAGGCGGCAAGTGGTCAACAACATAACGGCTCACGCCATAAGGAGTGACGAGATCGCTGTAGCCGTGGGCGATCAACAGGCGGAATTTCGGATTGGAGGCGAGGAACTGGCGAATATCGTCGGTGACGCTCGCCTGCAGCCTAGAACCACCGCCGCGTCCGCCCCATTCCCATCTGCGGCTGATGTCGCCGTCCAGCAGCGAATAGGTCATCTCGGTCTTGAAGCCGAGTTCATTGCGCGCATAGTCGGCGAAGGCCCCGCCATAGGCGCGGGTGAAGCCGTCGAGGATGGCATCGTCGCCACGGTCAGAGTCCGACTCCGGATAAGGATCGGGCGTCGAGAACGCCGCGTCGTAAGGGCTGACAATTCGACCATCCTGCCCGCTTGATTGCTTCGCATAGGCGTTTCCGAGGAAGCCGCGGTTCTTTGCCACGATATCTTCGGGAATGCCGGTCATGCCGGCAACCTTCCCGTAGAAGGCTTTGGCCGCCTGGCCAATCGGCAGCGGGCCAGCGAGTGTCGTCAGATAGTCGCCAAGCGCAAATTTCTCCGCATCGCGCTGCTGCGCTTCATCGAAGGCATTGCGTCTGTCCATGTTCGCTGCCGCAAGCGACGGAAACTCGAGTGCCGCGCCCAGTGCAAACTGATCGGCATTGAACATCAGTTGCCCTTCGAGCAATGGCGAAAGCATGATCGCGCCCGAAACGATGATGCCTTGGCTATCCTTCAGCGCGCCGACCACCTTGGCGGCGCGGAAGCCGCCATAGCTCTCTCCGAGAAGATATTTGGGCGAACCGGACCGGTTGTTGTGGGCGACATAGAGAGCGATCGCCTTCGCAACGCTCTGCGCGTCGGAATTGACGTTGTAGTAATTGGGGGCGTCGTCGGCCTTGGCGGTTCGGCTCCATCCGGTTCCGATCGGATCGATGAGGACAATGTCGGTAAAGTCGAGCCAGCTCTGCGGATTGTCGGTCAATTTTGCATCGGCCCCATCGGCCCCATCCGGGCCGAAATCCAGGATGCGCGGCCCTACGAGGCCGAGATGCAGGAACGCCGATGCGGCGCCGGGGCCGCCGTTGAAGGCAAAGGTCAGCGGCCGGTCGGACCTCCCGTTCTTGGCGACATAGGCCGTATAGAATACGGCGCCGGCCTTGGAGCCGTCTTGCGCAAAGAGATCCAACGTGCCGGCCGTCGCCACGAAGTCGAGGGTCCGGCCGCCGATCGTCATTGTGTGCTGGGTGACCGAGTCGCTCGGCAGCAGCTTCAATACGCCCTCGCTCGATGAACCCTGTGCGGCAGCCTCGCCTCGACCCTCCTGCGATAAGGCGGGGGGCAGCGGAGCAAGCAAGGCGGTTGCAAGCAGAATGGCGGATAGGAAACGCAAGACTTCTCCTCCGACGGAAGCGGCATGGGAGGCGTCAGCGTAGCATCGCCCCGTTGGGGGAGAAATCAACAGATGGTGAGGCCGACGTCAGTCCGCCTTCTCGATCGTCTGCGCATTCACATACTGCGCGCGACCGGCGTTCCAGCCGTTGATAGCGGCGCCGGCACCAAGCACCACGAAAAGCACTGCCGACCATGCGAAGCTGCCGGTCCAGCCGCGGATGAGCCCGACCAAGAGCGGGCCGATCGCGGCAAGAAGGTAGCCCACGCATTGGGCCATGCCCGAAAGATGGGCCGCGACATGCGGATCGCGCGACCGCAGCACGATCGTCGTCATCGCGACAGCGATCAGGCCGCCCTGGCCAATGCCCTGCAGCACCGCCCAGACCCAGATGGTGAAGAGCGGCGCAAACAGCAGGCCGAACAACGCGACGACGGCAACGACGCAGAGCGACGCATTGATCACGCGCTGATCCTTGCCCCTGACGGCGATCTGCGGGGCAACCAGGCATGCCGCAGCCTGAACCATCACGGATACCGAAACGATCGCTCCAGCGGTGACGCCGTCAAGACCGCGCTCGCGCAGGATCGGGACGAGCCAACCAAACACGCAATAAGCCAGAGCCGACTGCAGACCCATGAAGAGAGTGACCTGCCAGGCCAGGCGATCCCGCCACAGCCCTTGGACGGAAAAGCCGCTGCGCTTGACTTGATTCTTGGTGGACAGCACCTGCGGCAACCAGATCATCCCGACGACCAATGCAGGCAGACCCCAGGCGGCCAGCGCTCCGGAGAGCGAGCCGCCGAGGATGCGCTCGAGCGGCAGCGTGAAGCCTGCGGCGCTCGCCGCGCCCGCGCATAGTGCCATCGTGTAAAAGCCGGTCATCAGCGCTGCGCGATCGGCAAAGTCGCGCTTGACCAGCCCTGGCAGCAGCACGTTCCCGACCGCGATGCAGGCGCCGGCAAGCGCAGTGCCGACGAAGAGCAGCGGAACGGATGATAAGCCACGCAGACCCGTCCCGAGCGCCAGCAGGACGAGGACCGCCAGAAGCGTGCGCTCCGATCCGATCCGCTGGGCAAGCCGCGGCGCCAACGGCGAAAAGGCGCCGAGGCAGACGACGGGCAGGGTGGTCAGCAGGCTGGCACCGAGGGATGAAAGGCCGAGTTCCGTCTTGATTTCGGGCAGCAGCGCGGAGGCGCTGGAGAAGACGGGACGCAGATTGAAGGCGATCAGGACGAGGCTGGCGCCAAGGAGAAAGCGCACCGCTGCGCTGCTGCCAACGGGGGGCTGCGGCTGCGGTACGCTATCGGCTTCGGCATCGATGAGCTGTTCGTCCGCCAGGTCGTAGACCTGTGCGGCATCCTGAAGGGGCGTGGTCATGAATGGAGCATCCGGTCGAGAGCGCCGATGATGGGGGCCATGAAGCGGCGAACGGCCGCATCGGCCTGTTGCGGATCGCCGGTGGCGAGCGCGTCGATGATGTCGGCATGCGCCCGCATATCAGGCTCGGGAATCTCGTCGTCCAATGTCGCCGCGATCGTTTCGGCAATCGAGGCGGAAAAAAACTGATAGATTTCGATCATCGCGCGGTTGGCGGAAGCGGCAATGATCGCCTTGTGGAAAGCAAGATCGCGTTCGACGAAGACGCTTCTGTCGCCGCCTTCGAAATTGCCCCGCTTGGCGAGAAGCGCCCGCAACTCCGCAATGATCTCAGGCGTTTGTCGTATCGCGGCCAGCCGTGCGGCCTCGACATCGAGTGCGCACCGGGCTTCGAAGAGGTCGCGCAGACCGGCGCGACGCGCCATGGTGAGCGGCAGCCGGGTGTCGGTGGTCGAGAGCACGTAGGTTCCCGAGCCCTGCCGGGTTTCGAGCAGGCCTTGCGACACCAACACCCGCACCGCCTCTCGGATCGTGCCGCGGCTGACGGAGAGCGTGGAAGACAGCGTCGCCTCGTTGGGCAATTTCTCGCCCACGGCCCATCGCTTACCCAGTATCTCCGTGCGGATCGCCTCAATGGCCGTGTCCGCAAGTTTCGTTCTTGCAATTGGTTGCATCGCCCGTATTCATAAAGTCATCAGATGACTTTATGAATACCTTGAGGCCGTTGTCCTCGTCAATCCTATGCTGAAAAATGAAAAGGGCCGCTCGAGGCGACCCTTTCCATGAGTTCTGGCCTGTAAATGGCCGGACCGTCAAAGCGATCCTAGGAAGGTGGGCTTAGAGCGAGGGCTGCCTCGCTTTCATCACCACTTCCATGCCTTTTACGAGGTCCGAAATCTCATTAGACATTGGATCACCTTCCTTTCGTTCTGTTGAAGATAGATAAAAGGTAGGATGATTCGCCGGAGATGCAAGAAAAAACGAGGTGTCAGGTGCTGCGCAGCTTCCCTGGCAGCGGTGTTTCACTTTACGGTCGCCGACAATACACCAATGTTTACAATGATGTCCTGTATGCTGCCGTAGTGAGCAAACATTGCGGCAGAGGGCTGTGGATTAAGCCGGCTCAGTGTGCGGCCTTGATGAAGGTGCCGTTCTGTAACTCTCGCATCGCCTGCATGATCTCCTCTCGCGAGTTCATGACGATCGGCCCATGCCAGGCAACCGGCTCCTCGATCGGCTTGCCTGAAACGAGCAGGAACCGGATGCCTTCGTCGCCGGCCTGCACCGTCACTTCGTCACCGCTGTCGAAGACGACGAGCGTCCGGTTGCCGGACATGTCGCGAATGTTGAGTTCCTCGCCGTTGACCTCCTTCTCGACACGGACGCCGAACGGCTTGGAGGCGTCGCGGAATGTGCCGGAGCCTGCGAAGAAATAGGCAAATGCGTTGCGATAGGTCTCGACAGGCAGGCGCTTCTTCTTCCCCGGAGGGACCGAGACATCGAGATAGATCGGTTCGGCTGCGACGCCGTCAACTGGCCCCGCTTTGCCCCAGAAGTCGCCACAGATAACGCGCACGGCCGTACCGTCGTCATCGACAACGACGGGAATGTCGGCGGATTTGACGTCCTGATAGCGCGGCGCCGTCATCTTCAGCGACGAGGGCAGGTTGGCCCAGAGCTGGAAGCCATGCATGCGTCCGGCAAAATCGCCCTTCGGCATTTCCTGGTGCATGATGCCGCTTCCTGCCGTCATCCACTGGATGTCGCCGGCGCCGAGCAGACCGCGATTGCCGAGGCTGTCGCCGTGCTCGACCGTGCCTGCAAGCACGTAGGTGATCGTCTCGATGCCGCGGTGCGGATGCCAGGGAAAGCCGCGGATATATTCGGCCGGATTGTCATTGCGGAAATCGTCCATCATCAGGAAGGGGTCTGTCATCGACGGATCCCCGAAGCCGAAGACGCGGTGCAGCTTCACACCGGCGCCTTCCATGGTTGGCGTTGCGGTGCTCGTATGCTTTACGGGACGTATCGACATGGCATCCTCTCGAAGGTTTCAACTTGCCCGGGACTATAGCCGCCGGACCAGCCTCGGCGAAATTGGCCGCCGCGGGAACGCACTGTTCACAAAAGAAGATGTCGCATTGCGCAATTCGATCGCATCGACCGTCAGAAATTTGTCATCTTCCGCTTGCAAGTCAGGAAGCCGTTCAGGTCTTATTAACCATCAGATTCGACAATCGTTGTCGCGTTTCAGCATTTCTCCCGCCTCCAACAACGCGGGCTCCGGAGTGGAAAGAGCATGTGTCGCTGGGCAGCCTATCGCGGAGACCCCCTCTATCTGGAGGAACTGGTGTCCTCGCCCGCGCACTCGCTGATCGAGCAATCGCATTGCGCGACACGCGCCAAGACCCCCACCATGGCGACGGTTTCGGCATCGCCTGGTATGGCGACCGCCCGGAACCTGGCCGCTATCGTGATACCTTGCCGGCTTGGTCCGACTGCAATCTCAAGAGTTTGGCGCGGCAAATCCGCTCTCCGTTGTTCCTGGCGCACGTACGGGCAGCGACCGGCGGCGGCACCCGCCGTGACAACTGTCACCCCTTCACCTTCGGCAATTGGTCCTTCATGCACAATGGCCAGATCGCAGGTTTCGAACGGCTGCGTCGCCCTATGGAAGCGATGCTTGATGACGAACTCTTCAACGCCCGCGGAGGGACGACCGATTCCGAACTGATGTTCTTGCTCGCCCTGCAGTTCGGCCTGCAGCAGACGCCGATGGCTGCGATGGCGGAGATGATCCGCTTCGTCGAAAGCCTTGCCGAGAAACTTCTCGGATCGGTGCTGCTGCGCTACACGGCTGCCTTCTCGGATGGCAAGGCGCTCTACGCGATCCGCTATGCGACCGACCGCAAAGCGCCGACGCTCTATGCCTCTCCGCTCGGCAAGGGCTACTGCTTGGTGTCCGAGCCGCTGAACGATGATGTCGATGCCTGGGCGGAGATCCCGGACGGAAGCGCCGTCACGCTCGGCGAAAATGGCCTTGCTATCGCGCCGTTTCGTCCGGTGCAGGCAGTTGCAAAAGCCACCCCGGTCGCGATCACGGCTTGAGTCGTTCGGCAATCATCGCCGCAAGCCTCGTTGCAACCTCTTCCTTCGCCAGATCCGGCCATTGCTCGATGCCGCTGTGGCTGACGATTTTCACCCTGTTGCGGACGCCGCCCATGATGCCGGTTGCCGGCGAAACATCGTTGGCGACGATGATATCGGCACCCTTGCGGTCAAGCTTCGCCCTGGCGTTGCTTTCCACATCCTGCGTCTCTGCCGCGAAGCCGATCACCAGCTTCGGCCGCATCGTGTGATGGCCGACCGTCTTTAAAATATCGGGATTCTCCGTCAGCGCGAGCGTCGGAATGGATTCGCCCGGATGTTTCTTGATCTTCTGGTCGGTGGCCGACGCAACACGCCAGTCGGCGACCGCCGCAACCATTACGGCGACATCCGCAGGAAGCGCGGCAAGCACGGCGTCCCGCATCTGATCTGCGCGCTCGACATGGACGACCTTGACGCCAAAAGGATCGGGAATGGAAACCGGTCCGGAAACGAGGGTCACATCTGCGCCAAGCGCCGCAAGCGCCGCGGCAATTGCATGTCCCTGGCGGCCAGAGGAGCGATTGGCGATGTAACGCACAGGGTCAATCGGCTCATGCGTCGGGCCGGAGGTGACGATCGCCTTGCGGCCGGTAAGCGGCTTCGGCCGATCATGGAGCAAGGCTTCCGCCGCGGCGACGATCTCGAGCGGTTCGGCCATGCGCCCGATGCCCGCTTCGCGGCTCTCGGCCATCTCGCCGGACATAGGCCCGATGAAGCGGATGCGGTCGCCGCGCAGAGTCTCGACATTGCGCTTCGTCGCCGGATGCGCCCACATATGCGGGTTCATGGCCGGGGCGGCGAGCACCGGCCGGTCGGTCGCAAGCAGGACGGTCGAAGCAAGGTCGTCTGCGAGCCCGTTCGCCATCTTGGCCAGCAGGTCTGCTGTTGCCGGAGCAATCAGGACGAGGTCGCAATCGCGCGCCAGCCGGATATGGCCGACATCCTGCTCGTCCTGCCGTGAAAACAGATCGGTGAACACATGGTCGGCGGCGAGGGCGCCGACCGCAAGCGGCGTCACGAATTCCTCCGCGCCCTTGGTCATCAGTGGCCGCACCGATGCGCCCCGCTCCTTGAGCCGTCGGATGAGGTCCAGGCTTTTATAGGCCGCGATCCCGCCGGAAATGACGAGGAGGATGCGTTTGCCGCTGAGAACCATGACGTTCGTCCATCGAGTATCTGATTGTGTGAAACCCTAAGCCTTTGGGGAATAATAAGCAATCGGCAGCGAAGGCCGATCGGTCGCAGTGACAGCACCTTGCTGCTGTGGCATGGAACGAAGCATGGGGACCATGCGCAGCATCTTGCGGGATCGGGTATCGGCCAGCGCTGTCGCGCTGCTGGTCGCCTGTCTGCTGTTGATCCAAGGGCTGCTGGGCGGCAATGCTCAGGGCGCCGTGGCGGCATCCGCCGTCGATCCCTTCACGATCACTTGCTCTTCGAGCGGACACGGTTCCGTCGATGATGCCGGCCACGGTAATTTGCCGGCCAAGAAAGCGCCGGAGTGCCCGTGTGGCACGCTCTGCCGCCTGGCATCGGCCGCCATGCCGGCAATTCTCGACGGGCAGACGGGTCCTCTTTATGTCGCGGTCGAGACTGCGATCGACACCGCGATCCGAACCGATGCAGTCATTTCTCCGGCCTTACGCGGGCGGATCGCCGAACCGCGTGCGCCCCCCATCACTGCCTGACGTCATCGTTCCGCCTCCGCGCCTATTGGGCAGAGGCCCGATTTTCTTACGTTGGGAGACATTCATGTCCGACCTTACCATCGGTCGCGAGAGCGTCGGCGCTTCGGTGCGCTCCGCCTCCGACCTCTATCGCGCCGTCTGGCGTTGGCATTTTTACGCCGGCCTTCTCGTCCTGCCTTTCATGATCACGCTGGCAATTACTGGCGCCCTCTATCTTTTCAAGGATGAGATCGATGCGGTGATCCATTCTGATCTCAAGCGCATTGAAGTGCAGCAAGGCGCAAGCCGGGTAGCACCTTCCGCAATGGTGACCGCCGCCCTCACCGCCCACCCGGGAATTGCCATCAGGTTCACCGACCCGGCCGCGTCGGATGCGTCGGCTGAAATCACCATCGGCACCGAGGCGGAAGGCAAACTTGCGGTCTACGTAAATCCCTACACCGCCGAGGTGCTGGGCGCGCTGCCTGATCGCGGCACCGTCATGTGGACGATCCGCTACCTTCACAGCCTCAAGTATTTCGGCAACTACGCGCGCATGCTGATCGAGATCGCCGCCGGCTGGTCGATCCTCCTCGTCGCCACCGGCATCTATCTCTGGTGGCCGCGCCGGCAGACAGGTGGTGTTGTCTCCGTTCGCGGTACGCCAAAGCGGCGAGTCTTCTGGCGGGACATGCATGCTGTGACCGGGATCTTCGTCGGCTTCTTCATCGTCTTCCTGGCCATTACGGGAATGCCCTGGTCTGGGGTCTGGGGCGGCAAGGTCAACGAATGGGCAAACGGTATCAACTTCGGCTATCCCGCAGGCGTGCGGGTTGCCATACCGATGTCCGACGAACATCTCGATCACGTCGCCAAGACTTCCTGGTCTCTGGAACAGGCGCAGGTGCCGCAGTCTGCCGGGCACGCGCATCATGCACAGCCGATCGGTCTCGATAATGCGGTCGCCGCCTTCGACCGTCTTGGCCTGCATCGGGGCTACGGCGTCAACATACCAATGACAGCGGATGGCGTGTTTTCCGGCTCGGTCTATCCGGACGATCTTTCCAAGCAGCGGGTCGTGCATCTCGACCAGTACTCGGGGAAGTCGCTGATCGATATGAGTTATGCCGACTACGGTCCGCTGGGGAAATCGCTGGAGTGGGGCATCAATACCCATCTCGGCCAACAATTCGGGCTTGCGAACCAACTCGTGCTGCTCGCCGCCTGCCTGGCGATCATCCTGCTTGCGGTTTCGGCTGTCGTCATGTGGTGGAAGCGACGCCCGGCAGGTTCATTTGGCGTACCGCCGATGCCTGCTGACAAGCGCGTGTTTCGTGGCTTGATTGCGATGCTTGCCGTTGGTGGGATCGTTTTCCCGCTGGTCGGCCTGTCGTTGATCGTCATGCTGGTGGCGGACTGGCTGCATCTCAGAGCCAGAAGGCCGCGATCGGGCTGAGACGCTCGTTGAAACTGGCCGATAAGCGGCAGAAAGGCCGCGGAGGAGAGGAGCCGCGGCCTTATTCATGCGCCTCTGATAGGGTCTCGGTCCTCAGAGGTTGCTCATCCCGCCATCGATGACGAGCTCGCTGCCAACGATGTAGGCAGCCTCATCGGAGGCAAGAAAGATGACGGTCTTCGCGACTTCGCCGGCATCGCCGAAACGGCCAACTGGGATCTGCGACTGGATCTGTGCCGCCATCGCCTTGGAATCGGCTTCCGACATGCCAAGTTTGCCGTAAAGCGGTGTTGCGATCGGGCCGGGGCTGACGGCGTTGACGCGGATGCCGCGACCGATCAGTTCTCCGGAGAGCGTCTTGGCAAGCGTCAAAAGCGCCCCCTTGGTCAGAGCATAAACGCTCGAATTCGGCATGCCGATATGGGCATTGATCGAGGTGTTTAGCACAATCGAAGCCTGCTTCGAAAAGACCGGCAAAAGCGCCTGGATGAGGAAGAATGGGCCCTTGACGTTGATCGCGATCGACTTGTCGAAGGCTTCCTCGCTCCATTGTTCGAGCGGGCCGAATTCGGCCACGCCGGCATTGACGAAAAGAATGTCGAGATCCCCGAAGGCATCCTTGATCGCGCCGGCGACGACTTTCTGGCCGGCAGCGTTGCCGGCATCCGCCTGTATGACCAACGCCTTGTCGCCGAACTCGGCGCGGGCGGCCTCGACGCTCTTCTCGCTGCTGCCGGTGATGGCTACACGAGCGCCTTCGGCAATGAATTGACGGGCGGTTTCGAGGCCGATGCCGCTGGTGCCGCCGGTGATGAGGGCCGTTTTGTTCTGTAAGCGTGCCATTGTCGTGGGTCCTTATGATCCGGTTGATGCTGGGAGGATGCGATGCAATTGCCTGTCGCGACGAACCGCTCATCCCCGGAAAATCTCTCCAGTCAGAGCGGATAATCCGCGGCCTCAGGTGCGGGTGATCGATGCGCCGCCGTCTACGAGTGAGGACGTGCCGGTGACGAAGCTTGAATCGTCGGATGCGAGGTAGAGAACCGAGCGCGCAAGCTCATCCGGCGCTGCGACGCGCTTCAACGCATGCAGGTTGGTGATGAAGCTCTGCTTGTCCGACGTGTCGTTCATCTCGCGATACATATCGGTATCGACCGCACCCGGCAGGACGGCGTTGACGCGGACCTTCTTTTGCCCGAATTCGGCGGCGAGCGCCTGCGTCAGACCAATCAGGCCGGACTTGCTGGCGGCATAGGCGGCGACGCCAGGGAAGGCGAAGCTGTAGCCGACGAAGGTCGAGGTGAAGATCACCGAGCCGCCACCGTTCTTTTCCATCTGTCCGATCTGATGCTTGGCGGCAAGAAAAGAGGCCGTCAGGTTGATCGTCAGAGCCTCGGCGAAACCGGCTTCCGAAACGCCGGTGCTGGGTCCAGCTTCGCCAAGGATGCCGGCGTTGTTGAAGGCAACGTCGAGCTTGCCGTAGCGGTCGACGGCGGTGGCGACCAGCGCCTTGTGATAATCTTCCGAGCGAACGTCGCCGGCCACGGCCACGGCCTCTCCCCCGGCTGCCTTGATCTCTTCGACCAGACTGTCGAGTTCTGCCCGGCGGCGGGCGCCGACCACGACCTTTGCGCCTTCGGCAGCAAAGAGTTTGGCGGTTGCACGGCCGATGCCCGAGCTTGCGCCAGTGATGATGGCGACTTTTCCATTCAAGCGGTTCATTGTTCCATCTCCAGTGTGGGTTTTGGGACGGCGATTGCCGTCCCTTTCGATGGGCAGAAGATGGCATTTTCTTTTCGTTCGGATTAGTCTCCAAATGGTGGAACTCGAATTCGGATTTACCGAACGATGATCAGGATTGAGGGAATAACGGCCTTCGTGGCGATCGTGGAATCCGGCTCGCTCAGCGAGGCCGCTAGGCGCTTGCGACTTTCAAAGTCGGTCGTCAGCGAAAGGCTCGCGGAACTCGAAAGGTCGCTTGGTGGCGTGCTCCTGCATCGCACCACCCGGAAGCTTACCCTGACAGAAGACGGTACGGCTTTTCTGGAGCGCGCGACGCGGATCGTTCAGGAAATTGAGGAAGCCACCGCGGAGATGGCGGTGCGCCGCGGCACGCTGTCCGGCCCGCTGCGGATAGCCGCCCCCGTCACCTTCGGGCGCATGCACCTTGGCCCTGCGCTCTACCCCTTCCTGGCCGAGCATCCGGAAATCCAACTGGTGCTCGACATCGACGACCGGCGCGTCGATGTCTCGTCCGAAGGTTATGATGCGGTGATCCGCCATGGCCCAATCGTCGATTCCCGCCTGGTTGTTTGGAAGCTCAGCCGCAGCCGCCGGATTCTCGTCGCTTCTCCGGCTTATCTGGATCGCCATGGCATGCCGAAAACCCTAGCCGATCTCAATGGCCACAAGGGCATTTTCTACACCAATCGTGGCGTTGCGGACTGGCGCTTCCAGACGCCAGATGGCGCGATTGTCGTCCGCGCCAGTCAGGCGCTCGGGATGAACAACGGCGATATGATCCGCGATGCTGCGGCCGCCGGTCTCGGCATCGCGCTTCTTCCCGCATTCATTGCCGGACGCGCGATCAGCGCAGGGCAGCTGCAGGAGATCGATGTCGGCTACAAACCGGAAGCCGAGTTCATCTACATGGCCCATCCCGAGGGTCGCAATCCCTCCGCTAAGCTGCGCGCCGTCGCCGACCACTTGCGCAAGACCTTCGGCGATCCGCCCTATTGGGATACTGCCGGCTGATCAAATGAGGCTCATCATATTGGCGGCCACCCGCGACCGCTGTGCCTTCAGCACGGCGAGGCCGAGACGCGCGACCAGAGGTGGTCCCTCAATCGGCCGGTAGGCCACGCCATCGAGTGCCAGATGCGCAATCGAAGCCGGGACGATCGACACGCCAAGATCGGCGGCGACAAGATTGACGACAGAGGGAATCTGGGGCGCCTCCTGTGTCACGACAAGCTCGAAGCCAGCATCGCGGCACCCGCGTACGATATCATCGTAGAGACTGAGACCAACCGTGCGCGGAAACAAGATGAAGGGCTCGCCGGCAAGCGCTGAGAGCGGCACCTTGTCGTATTTTGCGAGCGGGTGGTGCGCCGGCAGGGCGATCAGCATCGGCTCATCGGCCAGCCGTTTCAGCGTGACGTCTTTCGGATCCTCCAGCCCGGGCCTGATGAAGGCGACGTCGATTTCCTGGCGCAGCAATTTCTCCATGAGCCAATTGCTGTTCATCTCGGTCAGCGACAGGCTGACATCCGGCCATTGTCCACGAAAACGACGGATTGTGCCGCTGACTGCTGTGTTGAAGGCTGAGGAGGCGGTGAAGCCGAGCGCCAGCCTGCCGGTCTCGCCGCGTGTCGCGCGCTGGGCGGCGAGCTTCGCCTTCTCGGCAGCCGCGACGGCAGCGCGTCCTTCCGGCAGGAAGGCGTTGCCGGCCTCTGTCAACTCCGCGCCATGCGGAACGCGATGAAACAGCGCGGCCCCGACTTCGTTTTCGAGATCGCGGATTTGCTGGCTGAGCGGCGGCTGGCCGATGCCGAGCTTCGCTGCGGCGCGAGTGAAATTTCCCTCTTCGGCCACGGCCAGGAAATAGCGGATATGGCGCAACTCCATCGGTATCTCCAAAAGCTATGAAGAATGTTATTGTCATATATTGGACAAATGGCGTGCTGCTGGCTAGATCAAAAGGCGTGAAAGGTTGGTTACCTCATGCAACGCCGCGCAGACAACTCGCCAGACGTCTCCGAAATCCATTCGCGTCCAAATCTCCACGTCGTGCGAACGACGGCGGAACCGCACGACAAGCAGTTTCTGCTGCGCGGCGCCTCGTCCTATCGTCGCGCCAGCCTGGCACTCTTCCTCTCCGGTTTTGCGACATTCTCGCTGCTCTATTGCGTGCAGCCACTGATGCCGATCTTTGCTGTGGACTTCGGAGTGAGCCCGGCCGCGAGCTCGCTATCATTGTCCTTGTCGACCGGCTTCCTCGCCTTTGCGATCTTCTGTGCCGCGGCCGTCTCCGAAAGCTTCGGCCGCCGTAGCCTGATGTTCGCCTCGCTGCTCGGCGCTGCCCTTTGCACGATCGCCTGCGCCCTCGTGCCAAGCTGGCACGCGCTCCTTGTTATCCGCGCGCTCGAAGGGTTGTTGCTCGGCGGCGTGCCTGCCGTTGCCATGGCCTACCTCTCCGAGGAAATCGATCCTCGCGGGCTTGGCGCTTCGATGGGCCTTTATATTGCTGGGAACGCTTTCGGCGGCATGGCTGGCCGTGTCGTCACCGGTACGCTGGCTGAATTCTTCTCGTGGCGCATCGCGTTGGGCACGCTCGGCATGCTGGGCCTTGCCGCAGCGATAGGCTTCTTCCTGCTGCTGCCCGCATCGCGCAATTTTAAGCCGCGCAGGGGTTTTGACGCCCGCTTTCATGTGAAGGCCTGGGTCGGCCACATCAGCAATCCAGCACTGCCGTTGCTCTTTGCCGTCGGCTTTCTCGCCATGGGCACCTTCGTCACCGTCTATAATTACATCGGCTTCCGCCTCGTTCAGGCACCCTATAATCTCAACCAGACCGAGCTCGGCCTGATCTTCACGGTCTATCTCTTTGGTATCGCTGCATCCTGGATCGCCGGACTGCTGGGAGATCGGATTGGCCATTTCATCGTCCTGCCGGCTGGCATTGCCGTTGCGGCCGCCGGTGTCGCGATGACCCTTTCCCCCTCCTTGCCGCTGATCGTGCTCGGCATTGTGCTGCTGACATCAGGCTTCTTCGTCGCTCACTCCGTCGCAAGCGCCCTCGTCGGTCGTCTTGCGCGCGGCACCAAGGGGCATGCCTCCTCGCTCTACCTGCTGTCCTACTACGTAGGCTCCAGCGTCGCCGGTTCGGCCGGCGGTTATTTCTGGGGCGCCGATGGCTGGAATGCTGTCGTGCTCTTCACACTGGCGTTGCTCGCCTTGGGTATGATAGCAGCCCTCGTTGCCGCACGGCCGGCAAGTCGGTAGAATCGCTCATGATCCGTATTGACCACCTCGATCACCTTGTTCTGACGGTCACCGATATCGACGCGACCTGCGGCTTTTACGCGCGGACGCTCGGCATGACCGCCGAAACCTTCGGGGAGGGGCGCAGAGCCCTGAGGTTTGGCGACCAGAAAATCAACCTTCACCAGCATGGCCGCGAATTCGAGCCCAAGACGAAGCAGCCGACCCCGGGCTCGGCTGACCTCTGCTTCATCGCCAGCACGCCGCTGGCAGATGTCATCGCGCATCTTCAATCGCAGGGAGTGACAATCGTCGAGGGACCTGTCGATCGTACAGGTGCAGCCGGGCCAATCCGCTCCGTCTATATCAGGGATCCGGATGGCAATCTAATCGAAGTGTCGAATCCGAAACCTGAAGCCTGAAAATAATAAGCCGGCTATACGTTTTTCAGCGTACGTCGCGGCTGAACCCCTCTCATGCCGCTCCACAAATACCAGAAAACGGAGATCAGAACGATCACGCCGCCGATGATCGTGGAAACAGCGGGTGTCTCGGCGAAGGCAAGCCAGACCCAGAGTGGGCCGAGCACCACGTCCAGCAGCCCGATTAACCCGGCCTCGCTCGAGGGAATGTAGCGACCGCCGGTCATGAACAGCAGATAAGCGATTCCCGATGTCGTCGACCCAAAAACGGCAAGCACGAGGATTTCCTGCAGGCTCGGCATCGCATGAGACATCAAGGGCAGGCAGAGCAGCATGCAGAAGCCGGATCCAAGCGCATTGACCGGCGCCAGCCGCAGGGCGGGATAGCGCCGCGCCGCGACAAGCAGGATACTGAAGGTCACGGTCATCAGAAAGGCAAGCGCGTTGCCTGCGATATCGTCGGGCTTCGCGCCGAAACCGGCGACGATCAGGACGCCGACGAACGCGATCAGGCTGGCGGTAAGCACCCGTCTGCTGATGGTCTCCTTCAGCCAGACATAAGCGATACCCGCTGCGACAAAGGGAACAGTTGCGTAAATCGCAAGGACGTTGGCGACAGTCGTCAGCTTCAGCGCGCCGATATAGCCATACATCGACGTTGCGGCCATCAGCCCAAACAGCGGATAGAAATAGAACGGCACCTTGCCGGGCTCCGCGCTGATCCGCTGCTTTGCCAGAATGATGATCGTCAGCGCCAACCCGCCGAACAGCGAGCGCCAGCCGAGTACGGTCCAGACGTCGAGATCGAGCGCCCGCACGAAGAGCCCCGCGGTGCTCCACATGATCGTAGCGATGCCGACGAGGAGCATACCGTAAGTGCGGGGCTGCATGGCGAGGTCCGTTCGTTGGAAGGGCAGCGGCGAATCGACATCCGATCTCTATCAGACACGCGCGACTCGCGATCGATCCGTTGCGCCACGCCATAGCGCAATCCGACGGAAAATTTTGGATGACGGACCTCGGTGCGATCCTATCCAAGACGGATGTAAGGAACGTCCTTCTTTGCCACCTCGTCCAGCGCCTCGTCATAGCCGGCATCGGCATAGCGCATGACGCCAAGCGCCGTGTCGTTGGTGAGCGCATGGTCGAGCCGCTCGTCGGCGGCGTGGGTGCCATCGGCCACCACGGTTACGCCGCAGCTCGTCATGTAGCCGGCATAGCCTCCGCCGCCTGAATGGACGACCACGAGATCGGCCATCGACGAGCAGAGCATCATCGCATCGATCAACGGCCAGTCGGCGATCGCGTCGGAGCCGTCCTTCATCCGCTCGGTCATGATGTTCGGATGCGCCATCGCACCGGCGTCGAGATGATCGCGCGAGAAGGCAATAGGTCCCCTCAACTCACCGCTTGCGACCAGCTCGTTGACCCGGCGGGCCAGCATCGTGCGTTCGCCGTGGCCGAGCCAGGCAATGCGCGCCGGCAAGCCCTCGAAGGGCACGTGCTCGCTCGCCAGCCGGATCCAGTTTGTGATGATCTTGTTCTTGGGGAACATCTCCAAGAGCAGATCGTCGATCCGCGCGATGTCGCTTTCCTCGCCGGACAGTGCCATCCAGCGGAAGGGACCGATTGCCCGCGCAAAGAGCGGCCGAAGATAGGCTTCGGTGAAGATCGGAATGTCGAAGGCGTTGGCTACGCCGCCTTCTTTCGCCTGGGTGCGGATCAGGTTGCCGTTGTCGAAGACTTCCGAGCCCTTCTTCTGGAAGTCCAGCATTGCTGTCACATGCTGGACGATCGAGGCGCGGCTTGCCGCCATCAACTGTCCCTGGCCGTCGTCGCGCAGCTCGCGAACCTGTGCAAGACTCATGCCCTTCGGCACGTAGCCGTAGACGAGGTCGTGGGCGGAGGTTTGGTCGGTGACGATATCGGGAACGATGCCGCGCCGCGCGATTTCGGGATAGATCTCCGCCGCATTGCCGACGAGACCGACGGAAAGCGCTCGCTTATCCTTCACAGCGGCGTCGATCACGGCGAGCGCGGTGTCGAGATCCGGTGCGATTTCCTGCAGGTAGCCGATCTCCTGCCGCTTTTTCGCGCGCTCGGGGTCGATGTCGACGCAGAGGATCGCCGCGCCCGCCATGCGGCCGGCGAGCGGCTGTGCGCCGCCCATGCCGCCGAGCCCCGCCGTCAGCACAAAGCGTCCGAGGAGGTCGCCGCCGAACCGGCGCTCGGCGATGCGCATGAAGATTTCATAGGTGCCCTGAATGACGCCTTGGCTGCCAATATACTGCCAGGCGCCGGCTGTCAGCCCGCCCCAGCAGATCAATCCTTTGCGCTGCAGCTCGTAGAAGACCTCGGCCTTCGCCCATTGCCCGACGATATTGCAGTTCGCCATGATCACCAGCGGCGCCTTCGCGTGCGTCTTCACAAGGCCGATCGGCTTGCCGGACTGGATCAGCAGCGTCTGGTCCTCGTCCATTTCGGTCAGTGCCTTGACGATGCCCTTGTGCGCCGCCCAGTTGCGGGCGGCTTTGCCGAGTGCGGCGTAGACGACGAGATTGTCCGGATCCTCGCCGACCGAGAGAACGTTTTCCAGAAGCCGCAGCAGCGCCTCCTGCCGCCAACCCTTGGCGCGCAATTCCGGTCCGCCCGGAATCGGAAATTTCGGATGACGTGGATTGGGCTTCGGCATCTTGGTCGTTCCTCTATCTCTGTCTTTTTGGCCTCTTGGCCCCATGTCCCGCTCACTTGGCGGGCAGTGAGCGCACAAAGGTTATGGCGGCCTCCAGGAGACGGCGCCGCATATCGTCATCGCCGTAAATCTCCGCGCCGACCCTGACCCATCCGTGCATCGCACGACCGCCGGAAAGCATCTGCGCGGCGCCGGGCAAATTGAGCGCCCAGCCGTCATTGCCTTTGCCGAGACGGATCAGCATGCCGTCTGCTCGGGCGCCGCAAAGGAGATTTCCGTCGAGCAGGAAGGCCAAGCCGCCGAACATCGGCTTCTCGCTGAGACCGGAAATAGTGCCTAGCTCCTCCCGCAGCAATTCCTCGAGGCCGACGTCCCGCGCCATGAGATCAGGCCTCTGCCGCGAGCGCGTAGCGGGCAAGCTCGATGCCCATCGCTTTCTCCACCGGGGGATATACGGTCGGGTCAAGAACGCTGGCCGACAGCGGAATGATGCTCATCGGCACATGCAGGATGAAGACATGCATGCCGCCCTTCAACTGGCCGACGCTCAGCGGCTCTCCGTCAGGCGAGAGCGTCGTGATAACAGAGGGGAAGGTCGCGACCCGTTTGCCCTCGATGTCGTCGACGGCCATGTATTCGTTCATCACATGCATGGTCACTGCCTTGTCGCCGGAGCCGACGACGATCGTGCCGATGTCGAAGGCCTCATTGGTATAGACGACGTCCTTCTTGGTGATGATGCCTTCCGCCAGGATGTGCCCGCCGGTTGTCTTGCAGATGGCATCGATCACGGCCGAGCCACCGATCTTCTCCGCGGCGATGATCGCCTCGCCAAGCGCCAATGCCATTGAGATGCCCCCAAGCGCTGCGTGGGTACGCACATAAGAGGCGCGCAGCGGATTGCGGCAACTTGCGATAAAGCCACCGGACTGATCGGAAGCCGCCCGCAGGATCGGCGAGATCTTCGCCGTCGCGCCCTTCACGACAAGCTCGATGTATCGGTTTTCGGCGCGGTTCCCGCCGACCGCCGTCTGGATCATCTGTTCAGGCGAGCCCGCCATGCCGATCGAGCCCATGTCGCCGGTCGGATGCGCGCGGATATCGCCGACGGCATCGACGACCTTGGTTCCGAGAATAGCGCACGGGAGCCAGCCGTTCAGCGTCGATGACTTGCCGTTCTGGCCGATGATCAGCCCGGACAGCTTCTCCCCGAGTTCGTCCTGCAGCAACTGCACGGCCTTCACATAGTCGATGCCCTGCATTTCCCAGGGGGTCGTTGAGGCGGGCGCGCCGATCGCGGCGGCAGTAGCGATCCAGTCGTCGTCCTTCAGCTCATCGATCGATACGAGTTCCGGCTTGCCGACGTTGACGGCGGCATAGCCGAGCATGCGGCCATGATCCGCCCAGCCGCCGCCACCGGCGGCATAGACCGACCCTCCCTTGACGGCTGCTTCGACATCCTTCTCAACGAGTATGCGTCCCATCAGGCATTCTCCTGCTTCAAGCTCTTGTCCATGTCTAAGACGGCTTCGAAAAGCACGGCCGCCCCAAGCGCGATGTCATCGTTTTCCGCCCATTCGTCAGCGGAGTGACTGCGCCCCTCCTTGCACGGCACGAAGATCATGGCCGCGGCCGCCACCTTGGCAATCCATGCCATGTCGTGGCCGGCGCCCGATGCCATGCGCCGGTGCTTGGCGCCGACGGTTTCGCACGCCTTTTCGAGTGTCTTCAACAGTCCGGCATCGCTCGGCGTCGGATAATTGTCAGAGACGCGCATAGGGCTCTTGATCGACACTCCGTAAGCAATGGCTAACTTAATGACATGCTCGTCCAGCCACTCACAGAAGGCCTCCATGTCATTTCGGACCTCGGCGCGCCCATCGATCAGCAAGACGACTTTCGAGGGAACGACGTTGGCCGCATTCGGCTCGATCCGGAACTCGCCGACCGTCGCCGCAAAATGTCCAGGCGTCTTTGCCCGGGCGGCCGCGGCATTGCGGATATCGAGAACCAGTTGCGCGGCGGCGACCAGCGCATCCGAGCGGCTATCCATCGGCGTCGTGCCGGCATGGTCCGCGCGCCCCTCGACGATGATCTCAATCCGGGTGATCCCGGCGATCGCCGTGACGATGCCGATATCCTTCTTCTCGTTCTCAAGGACCGGTCCCTGCTCGATATGCAGTTCGAGAAAGCCGGCAATATCGGGCCTGTTCTGCTGCGGCAGCACGCCCGGGCGCCCGCCGACCTCGGCAATCGCCTCGGCCAGATCACGCCCGTCCGTCACGCGGGAAAGCCAGGCTTCCGGCAGTTGCCCGGTCATGCCTCGGCTGCCGATACAGGAGACGCCGAAAATGCTGACCTCCTCCGCAAGGAAGTCGACGATCTCCAGGTCGTGATCGAGTTCAATGTCCTGATCGCTCAGCGCACGGGCGACTTCCAGCGCCGCCACCACGCCGGCAGTGCCGTCGAAGCGCCCACCATCCGGCACGGTGTCCGAGTGCGATCCGAGCATGATCGTGCCGAGCCCGTCTACGACGCCCCGTCGCTTGCCGATCAGGTTGCCGGCGGCATCGATCCTTGTCTCAAGGCCAGCCGCCCGCATGCGCGCTTCGATATGGGAGCGCCCCTCGAGAAAGAGCGGGGAGAAGGCGCGGCGCGTCCACGGACGGGACGGCTCGGTAATCCCGGCCAGAGCGTCGATATCCTCCGCGATACGGCCGGCATTGACCGGCAGGTTTCGGCTCATTCTGCGGCTCCGGCAATCACCTGCCTTGGCAGCGGACGCACAAATTGGCCGGTCCCCGGCTCAGCCAACACGGTCGCGCCATCGGTGATCTTGCTACCGCGCAGATAGGTCGCGGAGACCGTCCAGGGAAGGCGGATGCCGTTGTAAGGGCTCCAGCCGACCACGTTGTTGCCACTCGCTGCCGCGTCATAGACCGTTTCGCGCGGCTCGAGCACGACGATATCGGCGTCCTTGCCTGATGTGAGCGCGCCCTTCACGTGATCGAGGCGGAAATGCTTCGCCGGGTTTTCCGCCATCAGCTTTGCCGCCCATGTCAGCGGGATGCCGCGCTCGGAGGCGCCCTTGATGAAGAGCGGCACCATCACTTCGAGCCCGGGCACGCCTGACGCGTTTGCGAGCATGTCAGGGTTGGTCTTGCGATTTTCAGACCAGCTGACGTGATCCGTCGAGACCAGCCAGACATTGCCCTCGGCGACCCTGCGCCACAGCGCCTCGACCTCGGCGCGCGGCCGGATCGGCGGATTGATCTTCGCCTTGCCGCCGAGGCGTTTGACGTCGTTTTCCTCGTCCAGCGTCAGATAATGAATGCAGCATTCCACCGTCGCCTCGAAGCCATCGCGGCGGTAGGCGCGTGCGATGTCGTAGCCGCGTCCGAGGGAGCAATGCACCACATGCGACGGGCATCCAGTATTGGCGCCGGTTTCGAAGATGGTGTGCATCGCCAGCAGCTCGGTGATCGGCGGCCGGGACAGGCCATGCGCCCGCCAATCGGTGATTCCGCTTGCCTTCACGCGCTCCATATAGGTGCGAACAGCTTCGTCATCCTCGTTGTGAACGCCGGCGGTCAGCCCCGTCGGCGTGATCGCGGCAAAGCACTCGTCCAGAAGGGCAGGGGGGATGCGCGGGAAACGTTTCGGGTCCGTACCGAACGTCGAGAACTTGAAGGCTGCAACGCCGGCATCCACCATTTCGGCTACCCGCTTGGCGCCTTCCTCAGGATCCACGGTTCCGTACAGCGCAAAATCGACCCGCGCCTGCGGACCGGCATGGGCGATCTTCTTCTTCACGGCTTCCGCCGAGCAGACAAGGTTGCCTTCATCGTACGGCATATCGACGATCGTCGTCACGCCGCCGGCAGCAGCCGAGCGGGTCGACCAGATGAAATCCTCCTGGTCCTTTTGCGACAGCGAGTGAACCTGGGCGTCGATTGCTCCTGGCAGGATCAATGCCTTGCCGAGGAGGTGGCGCTCGCGCGCGGCAGGCGGCACGCCGAGACCGATTTCCGCAATCTTGCCATCGCGGACGGCGACGTAGCCGGCTTCCAGGATGCGCTCCGGCAAAACGACCGTGCCTTGCAGAACGAGATCGAAATCAGCCATGCCGCTTTCTCCGTGGCGAATATTGAAGGGATCAGATAGCGACCGGTTCCTGGGTCAGGCGCTGTTCGATGCGCTCCAGCGAGCCGAGCGCAAAGAAATCGTCGAACGAAGCGATCGGCACCTCTTCGATGAGTTTGGACATGAAGGCGCCGGAACCAAGCTCTTCCTCGATCGCTTCCACCTCGGCAGAGAGCGGCCGGTCGACCGTATAAAAGTCCGCATGCTTGCGAACGACGTCATAAAGCATACCGCCGACGCCCTTCGGCTTGTCGCCGAGGATGTCCACGGCCTGTGCCGAAAGCAGCGCTTCGAGAGCGGCAAGTCGCATCAGAGCTCGCATCTGGCGCTCGAAACGCTCGATCACCAGCGGCAGGAAGGCAGCCTCATCCTCAAGGCCCGCCGCAACGACCAGAGACTGCGCCGACACCGGGTTCGACATCGACAGCACGCGCGAGAAAATCTCGCCGGCCAGCTTGATGATTGGGCCGAAACCTGTGGCGATACGGCCGGGCGGCACGAGATTGACGGGCAGGTCGCGGCGCTGGCCGTTGCCGAGCAGGACGCATCGGTTGAAAGCGTTGCGGGCGGCGTGCGCCATGCAGAGAGCCGCTGACTCCAGCAGGATCGTCACATCGAGCGGCAGCGACCCGCCCGAGGTCATGACCCGACCCTCGACGACGACAGGGTTGTCGTCGGAGCGTCCGGTGGCGGCCAGGATCTTGTGTCCTGTTGTCAGCAGGTTCTCGATCACCGCGCCGAAAACCTGCGCGATCATGCGCAGGCTCAACGGGTCCTGGACGTGGGTTTTGACCGGCCAATCCCAAGCGTCCGAAGCGTTGCAGAGCCAGGAGCCGATCAAAGCCTCCCGGGAGGTGCCGACATGGCGGACGGAAAGCCACGGATCGCGGGACGCGCCAAGCGCGCCTGATGCCATCATGCCGGAGGCCAGCAGCACGCGAATGGAGGCTGCGGCATTGCGTGTCGCATCCGCCGCTGCCGCGAAGCTCACGGCGTTGACGCTGAGCGAGGCGAGGCTGTCCCGCGGAGCCATGGTGAAGGGCTTCATGCCGGCTGCCGCGAAGGCATCGGCCGCCTGCATGCGCTTGCCACGATGGACGGCTTCCCCGACGCCGGTCAGCACGGCGCCGATCTGCCCCATGAGGCCGATGTCGGCGCAGCCAATGGAGCCGGTACGGCGGACGATCGGAATGATGTCAGCTTCCAGCATCCGCATATAGGCATCGACGAGTCCGGGCGTGCAGCCGACCTGCCCGGTCAGAGCGGTATTGATACGGATGGCCATCGCATTGCGCACAACGGAACTCGAAAACGGCGTCCCTGTGCCGAAGTGATGCGCACGCACGAGCCCGAGATTGAAAGCGTCCAGATCCTCCGGGGACCACTCGACATCCTTCATGGCGCCGACGCCGGTCGTCGCACCGTAGACGGGCATCCCGGCGTTGATCGCATCCTCGACAATTCCGCGCGCGATCTCGACACGGGCCATGCCCGTTGCCGAAGCCGAAAGCGCCACCTTGCCCGATCCGATCCTCACCATCTCAGCAAAGCTGAGCGGCTGCCCGGAAAGTTCGATGCGGGGGCGTTCATGCTTCATCTGCCATATCTCCTTGAAAAGTGAGACTATGCGACGGCGCTACTCGATGGGATATCCCAAATATCGAACACAACATGCATTGCTGCGATGGATCAGGTCACCACCCAGGCTATATAGAGAAGGGCGAGCGCGATAATCCAGAGGGCGAACCGACCGGAGCGATTGTGGCGCGCTTCGGATTTGCCGATGGCCTCGGCCGTTTCCGCATCGAACCGCAATCCATGCTCGCTCATGTGCAGCAGTTGATGGTGGAACTTCTCCGTCTTGGCGGCAATCTCGGGTGCAGCTTCGGCAAGCTTGACCGCCGCCTTCAACCCGTCCTTGAGATCGGTGACGACGCGCTTCGGGCCGAGATTGTTGCGAATCCAGTCGCCGACGACGGGTTCGGACGCTTTCCACATGTTGAAGCGTGGATTGAGCATGCGTGATACACCTTCGACCACGACCATCGTCTTCTGCAGCATGACCAGTTCTGGCCGCGTCGCCATGTCGAAGAGTTCGGTCACCTCGAACAGCAGCGTCAGCAGCTTGCCCATCGAGATGGTTTCGGCGGGCTGGCCATGGATCGGCTCGCCGATCGCGCGGATCGCTTGCGCGAAGCTCTCGACATTGTGGTGGCCCGGCACGTAGCCCGCCTCGAAGTGGACCTCCGCCACCCGGATATAGTCACGGGTGATGAAACCGAACAGAATTTCGGCAAGGAAGCGGCGCTCCTTCTTCCCCAGCCTTCCCACGATCCCCATGTCGACAGCAACGATATCGCCGTGCTCGTCGACAAAGAGATTGCCGGGATGCATGTCGGCGTGGAAGAAGCCGTCGCGCAGCGTATGACGCAGGAAGGACTGGATCAGCGCATCCGCAAGCATATTGAGATCATGACCGGCTGCGCGCAAGCCATCGACGTCGGACATCTTGACGCCGTCGATCCACTCCATGGTGATCACGTCGCGGCCGGTGCGCTCCCAATCGACCTTCGGCACACGGAAGCCCGGGTCTTTCTCGGTGTTTTCGGCGATCTCGGAAAGGGCCGCAGCCTCCAGGCGCAGGTCCATTTCCACTTTGGTCGTCTGCTCCAGGGTCTTCGTCACTTCGACCGGCCTCAACCGCCGGCTTGAAGGCATGAAGCGCTCCTGCATGTGAGCGACGAGATACATCGCCTCAATGTCATGGGAGAAACGCTGACGCACGCCTGGGCGTACAACCTTGACCGCAACCTTCTTGCGTCCGGCAGCCGTATCGACCTCGGCGGGGTGGACCTGGGCGATCGAAGCGGCCGCAATCGGGTCGCCGAAGCTTGCATATAGCTCCTCGATCGGGCGGCCGAGAGACCCGGAGATGCTCGCCTTGGCGGCGGCGAGCGGAAAGAACGCCATACGGTCCTGGAGCTGCGACAGATCGTCGGCGAACTCGACGCCAACGACATCCGGGCGCGTTGCCAGGAACTGGCCGATCTTCACATAGGAGGGGCCGAGCCGCTCAACGGCCTGCGCCAGCCGATCGCTGCGCTTCTTCGATTTCGAACGATTGCGCGCGAAGAGGCCGACAAACGACTTGGCAAGGCCGACCGAGGGCGGAAGATCTTCCGACGGAAGGGCCGAAATCACGCCTTCGCGCACGAGAATCCAGCCGACACGCCAGAGCCGGAAATATGCTCCCAAGGTGCTCATGCCGGATTGCCTGCCTGCGAAAGCAAGCGGGTGAACGACTGTTCTCGAACCATCCCTCAGAGCTTCCAGCCGGAGTGGAGAGCTGCGATTCCGCCGGTATAGTTCGTGAAGTTCACGCGCGAGAAGCCGGCGTTGCGGATCATGTCCGCAAAATTCTCCTGGTTGGGGAACTTGCGGATGGATTCGACGAGATACTGATAGGGCTCGGCCTCGCCTGTGATCGCCTTGCCGAACTTTGGAATGGCATTGAAGGACCAGCTGTCATAGACGCGATCGAGAAACGGCATATCCACTTCTGAAAACTCGAGTACGAGCAGCCGGCCGCCGCGCTTCAGCACACGATAGGCTTCGCTCAGTGCCACGTCGATGCGCGGCACATTGCGGATACCGAAGGCGATCGTATAGGCGTCGAAGCTGTTCGGATCGAATGGCAGATCCTCAGCGTTTGCCTCGACGAAAGTCAGGTTGTCCGAAAGCTTCTTCTTGGCGGCGCGCTCGGCGCCGACCGCCAGCATGGAGCCGTTGATGTCGAGCACGGTCGCATGGGCCTGCCGGTTGGACGCCTCAACGATGCGAAATGCGATGTCGCCGGTGCCGCCGGCAACGTCGAGAACCTTGTAGCCGGGCTCCTTGCGCGGATTGAGCGCTGCAATCATCGCGTCCTTCCAGACGCGGTGCATGCCGACCGACATGACGTCGTTCATGATGTCGTAGCGTTTGGCGACCTTGTGGAAGACCTCGTTGACCAGGCCCTGCTTTTCACCATCCGCCACTTCGCGGAAGCCGTAGGATGTTTCCATGCCGCCTTCGGCGGAGGTACGGCTTTGTGACATCGAAATACTCCATCTCTCTGAAATCGGCGCGGCGACCATAGCGAACGGACGCGCGCGGCGCTATCTGTGGGCCACGCTCAAAGCCGCGGCACCTTGGCGCTATAGCGCACAACGCTCGTGGTTGAAACATGTTAGATATAGATGGGTTAAGATGCCGGAATTGCCAGAAGTCGAAACCGTCAGACGCGGGCTTGCCCCGACCATGGAAGGCGCGCGGATCGCCCGCCTGGAGCTACGTCGCAAGGACCTTCGGTTTCCCTTTCCCGACGGTTTGGAAGCGCGCGTGACAGGCCGCAGGATCGTCGCGCTCGGTCGCCGCGCTAAATATCTGCTGATCGACCTCGACGACGGCACGACGATCATCTCGCATCTCGGCATGTCCGGCTCGTTCCGCATCGAGGCGGGACCGCTTTCCGATGCGCCGGGCGAATTTAATCATCCGCGCTCGAAGGACGAAAAGCATGATCATGCGATCTTCCATCTGGAAGGGCCGAACGGTGTCAGCCGCGTCATCTATAATGACCCGCGTCGCTTCGGCTTCATGGACATGGCGCAGCGTTCCGAACTGGAGCTCAATCCGTTCCTCTTCGGCCTCGGGCCGGAGCCGACGGGCAACGAACTCAGCGCCGCCTATCTGGCGGAACGTTTCGCCGGCAAGGCGCAGCCGCTAAAGAGCGCGCTGCTGGATCAAAAGACCATTGCCGGGCTCGGCAATATATATGTCTGCGAGGCGCTGTGGCGTTCGCACCTGCGTCCCACCCGTGCTGCAGCGACGCTTATCACCAAGACAGGCAAGCCGAACAAGCAGATGGACCTTCTGGTCGCCTCCATTCGCGACGTCATCGCCGACGCCATCAAGGCTGGCGGCTCGTCACTGCGCGACCATATCCAGGCGGATGGCTCGCTCGGTTATTTCCAGCATTCCTTCTCTGTCTATGACCGCGAAAGTCTACCTTGCCGCACCCTGGGCTGTGGCGGTACGGTCGCCCGCATTGTCCAGGCTGGGCGCTCGACCTTCTATTGCCCTGCCTGTCAAAAGTAACGGGAGGATTGTCCATGGCCTATGAAACGCTGATCGTCGAAACCCGCGGCGCGGTCGGCCTGATCACGCTGAACCGTCCACAGGCGCTGAACGCGCTGAACTCGACCGTGCTGAAGGAGCTTCTTCAGGCCTACGAAGCCTTCCAGGCCGATGATGCCGTTGGCGCGATGGTCCTGACCGGTTCCGAGCGCGCATTCGCCGCCGGTGCCGACATCAAGGAAATGCAGCCGCTGGACTATGTCGATGTCTACAGCCGCGATCTGATGAGCGGATGGGACGACGTCGCGAAGGTGCGCAAGCCCGTGATCGCGGCCGTCAGCGGCTTTGCGCTTGGCGGCGGCTGCGAGCTGGCAATGATGTGCGACGTCATCATCGCCTCGGAGACTGCCAAGTTCGGCCAGCCGGAGATCACCCTCGGCGTCATTCCTGGCATGGGCGGCTCGCAGCGACTTACGCGCGTTGTCGGCAGGTACAAGGCCATGGATCTGATCCTCACCGGCCGCATGATGGACGCTGCCGAAGCCGAGCGCGCAGGACTCGTTTCGCGTGTGGTGGCGCCCGAGCGGCTGCTGGATGAGGCATTGGAGGCAGCCGCCAAGATCGCCTCGCTATCGCGTCCTTCCGTGCTGATGGCGAAGGAGGCCGTAAACCGCGCACTGGAGACCACCTTGGAGGAAGGTCTGCGCTTCGAGCGTCGCCTTTTCCACAGCCTCTTTTCCACCGAAGACCAGAAAGAAGGGATGACGGCCTTCATCGAAAAGCGTAAGCCCGCCTTCAAGAACCGCTGAGCCTTGGAGAAAGGCGGCGTTTCCTCGAAAATGCGCGTTGACGTGGGTCGGCTTTAGGGTTATATGCCCGCCCACGGTTCGGGAAGCCACTCCGGTTTTCCGATTATGCTCCCGTATTGCTGTATGTAGTGGCCGCAAGGCCCGCGGTGATGACGGAGTTTGTTCGAATTCTTAGAGAGGCATCCATGGCCAATACAACTTCGGCGAAAAAAGCGACCCGCAAGATCGCCCGCCGTACCGACGTCAATAAGGCTCGTCGCTCGCGCGTTCGTACTTTCGTTCGCAAGGTCGAAGAGGCAATCGCATCCGGGGATGCTGCCAAGGCAAAGGAAGCATTCCTCGCCGCGCAGCCGGAACTGGCGCGCGCCGCAGGTAAGGGCGTGCTGCACGCCAACACGGCTTCCCGCAAGGTCTCGCGCCTGGCAGCTCGTGTGAAGGCTCTGTCGGTTTCTGCGACCGCATAATCTTTCATTAACAAACGCGTCGTTATGATT
The DNA here is from genome assembly GCF_014193145.1 of Rhizobium sp. BK060. Taxonomy (NCBI): domain Bacteria; kingdom Pseudomonadati; phylum Pseudomonadota; class Alphaproteobacteria; order Hyphomicrobiales; family Rhizobiaceae; genus Rhizobium; species Rhizobium sp. BK060. The sequence continues at coordinate 58,285 of NZ_JACHYW010000019.1, read as the reverse complement.
AGCCCGGCAACTTTGTCGGGCTTTTTCGATTCCGCCGACTGGCTTCCGTATGGTTAATTCGGCGACGATTTCATGTCGAGCGTGTGACACGAAAAATGCAATAGAAACAAGTGCTTGCTGTAGGATACTTCAGGTGGGCTCGACTCAGGGCCTACAATCTGCGGTCTGAGCTGAGTCAAGAAGCTTTTTTATTTTTTTCTTTTTATGCGTGTCAAAAATGCCGGCGGGACGAATCTCCTTGATTCAAAAGCGATTCTTTTTTGACACGGATGTGACGCCCAAAGACTGCCCCCGGAGTCAACGGCCCGCTCTTAATTTTGCGTAAAATTCATCGTTGATTCCCGCATTCGATCCTGCCTAAATGCCGATCAACAAGGGGTCCAGACATCACCTGTGAAGGCTTGGTCTGAAACTGCCACGTCGGCAGGACGATGAAGCTGTGCCACTTGTTACGGAGAGTCTAAAGCCTCCGGTTTTTCACGCACTTGAGCATTTTTGACTGCGACGTGGCTGTCGCGGAATAGTGATGTTTTGTGTGTTGGTTTGCACGCGTTGCGTGAAACCGGAATGGGGAAGAGAAGTCGTGGCAAGACGACCGGACGCCAGCTGACGAGGAGCGGCTTCCAGTCCCACAGAAGGTGGTCGAAGCCGCATGAGGCGGGCTCGCGCTTTCTTGGAAAGTCTTGTGAGTGGGGCAGTATTTGAGTGAACCGGCAGGCGAGTGGCTCATGAGGGTGCCACTTTCTGGTCATAGCGGGGAAATAGTCGGGCGACGAACAAAGTCGGCCGACGAATGGAAGGCGGCATGATGCAGATGAATACAATGACGGCGGATGCCCTGGAGAGTGGGGACAATGAACCGCAGGCGTTTGGCTCTATTTGTGCTGGAGCGGCAGGGGAAAAGGGAGACATGAAGCATGGTGTACTTTTCGAGCGTGTCAGCGCCCGCTTGAAGGCGCAAGTCGGTCCGGATGTCTATGCAAGCTGGTTTGCGCGGCTGAAATTGCATTCGGTTTCCAAGAGCGTCGTGCGCCTAACGGTGCCGACAACTTTTCTGAAGTCCTGGATCAACAACCGGTATCTTGAGCTGATCACCAGCCTGTTCCAGGCCGAAGACTCCGAAATCCTGAAAGTCGAAATTCTTGTTCGCACGGCAACGCGTGGCGTTGGCAAGCCGGCCGAAGAGCCGGTTTCCGCTGAGCCTGTTGCCACTACGCAGACGCGCCGCCCAGCGGCGCAGCATGCCGGCCAGATTGTGCAGCAGGCGGTATCGTCCGCAGCCGCTGCGCGTCCGGCCAGTGCTGGCCAGCCGCTCTTTGGTTCGCCGCTCGACTCGCGCTTCACCTTCGACACCTTCGTTGAAGGCAGCTCGAACCGCGTAGCACTTGCTGCTGCCAAGACGATTGCGGAAGCCGGGCAGGGCGCTGTCCGTTTCAATCCGCTCTTCGTCCATTCCAGCGTTGGTCTCGGCAAGTCGCATCTTTTGCAGGCGATCGCCAATGCCGCGGTTCAGAACCCGCGCGCACTGCGCGTCGTCTATCTAACGGCGGAGTATTTCATGTGGCGTTTCGCAACGGCGATCCGCGACAATGATGCTTTGACCCTGAAGGACTCGCTGCGCAACATCGACCTTCTGATCATCGATGACATGCAGTTCCTGCAGGGCAAGATGATCCAGCACGAGTTCTGCCACCTGCTGAACATGCTGCTCGACAGTGCCAAGCAGGTTGTGGTCGCTGCTGACCGCGCTCCCTGGGAGCTGGAATCGCTTGATCCACGCGTCCGCTCGCGTCTTCAGGGCGGTGTGGCCATCGAGCTCGATGCGCCGGACTACGAAATGCGCCTTGAGATCCTGAAGCGCCGCCTCGCTGCTGCCCGCGTTGAGGATCCGTCTCTGGAAATCCCGGCGGAATTGATCAACCATGTTGCCCGCAATATCACGGCAAGCGGCCGCGAGCTGGAAGGCGCCTTCAACCAGCTGCTTTTCCGCCGCTCCTTCGAGCCGAACCTGACGGTCGAGCGCGTCGATGAGCTTCTTGCTCATCTCGTTGGCTCGGGCGAGCCGCGCCGTGTCCGCATCGAGGACATCCAGCGGATCGTCGCACGGCACTACAACGTGTCGCGTCAGGAGCTGGTCTCGAACCGCCGCACCCGCGTCATCGTCAAACCGCGCCAGATCGCCATGTATCTGTCAAAGACCCTGACGCCGCGGTCCTTCCCGGAAATCGGCCGCCGCTTTGGCGGTCGCGACCATACGACCGTGCTGCATGCCGTGCGTAAGATCGAGGAGCTGATTGCGGGAGACACCAAGCTTTCGCATGAAATCGAATTGCTGAAGCGCTTGATCAACGAATAGTCGGGCAATCTTCTGTGCAAGCTTGACGGCCGGGCATTGCCCCGGCCGTTTTCTTTTGCGCACAATCTTCTGTACGCTGGAGTGGCGGAAATGTACCGTTTGGCCGCAGGGGGAGCCGATGAGTTTCGACAGGATCGCTGTTCTCGGACTGGGCAAGATCGGGCGCTTGGCCGCAACGCTTCTGCATGAGGGGGGCTTCGACGTTTTAGGCGTCGATATTCAGGCGCCGACGGAAGGCCTGCCGTTCGAATGCAGGAGTGGCGACATCTCCGACCCCGCCGTCATCGGTGACCTGTTGTCCAGCGTTGAGGCCGTACTTTCCTGTCTGCCCTATCACCTCAATATCGGTCTGTCGCGCGCCGCCCATCTCGCAGGGATCCACTACTTCGATCTGACCGAAGACGTGCCGACCACAAACTTCATCATCGAACTGTCCAGCACGGCGCGCGGTCTGATGGCGCCGCAATGTGGCCTGGCGCCCGGCTTCGTCGGCATTGTCGGATCGAGCCTTGCGGACGGATTTGACAAGTGCCGCTCCATCCGCATGCGGGTCGGCGCGCTGCCGCAGCATCCGACTGGTCTCCTCGGCTACGCCTTCAACTGGTCGCCGGAAGGCGTGGTCAACGAATATCTGAACGACTGCGAAGTGATCGAGGGCGGCGTTCGCAAGTTCGTCTCGCCGATGGAATGGCACGAGACGATCTATGTCGAGGGCGTGAAGCTCGAGGCCTTCACGACGTCAGGGGGCCTCGGAACCATGTGCGATACGCTGCTCGGCAAGGTCGAAAACCTCGACTACAAGACGATGCGCTATCCCGGACACATGGATCTGATGAACTTCTTCTTCCATGAACTCTTGATGCGCGACAAGCGCAAGCTCGCCGGTGAAATCCTGACCAACGCCAAACCGCCGGTCGAGGACGATGTCGTGTATGTCCACGTGGCAGCGGAGGGCACGGAGAACGGCAACCTGCGCCGCAAGGAATTTGTCCGCGCCTACTATCCAATCGAGATCGCCGGCGCCCGCCGCACGGCGATCGCCTGGACGACGTCGGCCTCAGTGGTTGCCGTGATCGAGATGGTGCGCGACGACCTGCTGCCGTCCACTGGTTTCCTGCATCAGGAATACATTCCATTGGACATGTTCCTGAACACGCCGACCGGCAGCCTATTCAAGACCGGCGCGCCAGGCCGTTAGCTTGTCAGGCTGGTCCAGTATGCCCCCTCGAAGGGGACAGCGGCGAAACGCTCGTTGATCTCGGCGAGGCTACTTGCCGGATCGACATCGCCGAACAGGTCGGGCCTTACCCAGGATGCGACAGCCTCCGCGGCCAGCACGTTCAGCGGCACGGCGTTGAAGAAGTTCCACATGCCGTGCACGTTCCCTTCGCGCACTGCCTTCAGCGGCGCAAGGCTCGGTGCCTTGACGGTTTCCTGCAGCGACTGCAGGGCTTCTGCAGGATCGACCCCGGGACCGATCGAGAAGACGGTGTAGGTGCCGCCCGGCGAGCCGGTGGCGATATAGACGTCAGGCTCCGCCGCGATGATGTATTCTGCCGTCACCGGCCCGCCCTGTGGCGGCAGGTTTTTGTCCGCGATGTTGCGGCCGCCGGCAAGCGTGATCAATTCGCCGAGGCCCGTCCGACCCACAGCCCAACTGCCACGTGTCGCGCTTGGGAAGGCATCCATCAGCACGAGCGGCCCATCTCCGCCTTTCCCGACCGCCCTCACCCTGATGCGCTCCACCCGCCTTTCGAAGAACTGAGCGTAGCTTTCCGCTGGCTGGTCGCATTCCAGAACGCGACCGAGGAGGCGAATGTCCCGCGGAGTGCTCTTCAGCGGATCGAGATTGAAATCGACGACGATGACGGGCACGCCGATCGATGCCAGATAGTCGATGGCACGTTTGCCCTGCTCGCCTTCTGCTTGCCACCTGCCCATGACGGCAAGGTCGGCCTCCAGGGAGAGCGCGGCTTCGAAGGACATGCCATCCGCCTGCCCATTGCTGACAAGCGGCACCTTGTCGAGGGCCGGAAATTTTTTGCGGAAGGCATCGTAGATGAACGGGTTGTCCGTCTTCATGTCGGTCGCCCAACCCGCCAGCAGGCTCACCGGATCCGGATGGATCAGCGACAGCGCGAAGAGATTGAAACCCGTTCCGAGGATGATCGACTTCGGCTTCTTGGTGATCGTCACCATTCGACCGATGGCATCGGTCACGGTCAGCGGCCAGCGCGTTTCCGCTTTCAGCAGAGGCGGCGCGCAGAGCGTGGCGGACGTCGCAGCGAGAAAGCCGCGCCGTGTGATCGTGGGCGATGTCATTGCACGTTCCTTTGGCTGGGAAGAGCGCAAAGCTTGCCGCAGCTCTGGATGCCAGGCAGCATGTAGCGCAGGCAGCAAATCTTCCGACGGGCGATCCGCTCACCGTCTTCCTCGACATAGCGCACGCTGCCGCAGAGGGGGTTGACGCCGCCATCGGGCAGGCAGCCGCGGACGAAGACCGCTAGATCGGGGCCTTCGGGCGGTCGCGTCAACCGCAGCGCGTAGTCGAGATAAACTGCGGCATTGTTCCAGCACAGCTTGGCCGAAATGCCGGAGGCGGTGAGCTTCCTGACGGCTTCCGGTAGATGCTCTTCCAACAGCGGACCAATAGCTTCGAAACCGTCCTCTTCGCCACCCTCAGCATTTCGGCCCCGGTGCGGGACGCCGAATGCCCGCGGCAGGCCATTCTCCTGCAACGCGATTGTCATCCCGTCGAAGGCGACCGGAAGCTCCTGCGCGGCGAGACGACGGGCCAGCACATAGGGAATGGAGAGTGACGAGAAGTAGTATAGCGACCACATCGACACGACGGCGCGCCTGTCGCTGTCGCCGCAGGCGTCGGCGTAGCGATCGATTGCCTCTCTGAAGCTATCACCGCCGAAGAACAGTGGCAGTGGTACCCCGTCCTGCAGGTCGACAGAGAGCGCCATCTTCTCGCTGCACCACGCATGTTCGCCGGCGAAGGCCGGCGAGAGGACCGAGGCGCCGTCGCCCGGATCAGCGACATGGTGCTGCGCGCTTGCCATCAACTCACCAGGTGTATCGCAGGCTGCCGATCACGGCCCGGCCCTGGTCGCGGTAGCAGAATCCAGCCGAGCAGATGGCCTCGCGGCGATCGAAGAGGTTGGTGGCGTTCACCTGGAGGCTCAGGCCCTCGTATTTCTTGTCGAGCGCCGCGAAATCATAGCTGATCGCGGCGTCGAAGAGTACGCGCGAGCCGTTCTGGGCCGTATTGTAGTCGCTGGTGTAGCTCTTGCCGAGATACCGGGAACCGAAACCGACGCCGAGACCGTAGATCGGACTACTTTCCTGGAATGTGTAATGCGCCCAGAGCGAAGCCATGTGCCTTGGAACCGACGAGACGGAATTGCCCACCGTCCCGGTCGTTCCCTCCAGGATCTCGGTGTCGGTGAAGGTATACGACGCAACCAACGACAGGCCGTTGTCGAGGCTCGTGTTCGCTTCGAGTTCAAAGCCGCGGGAGCGAATCTTGCCGCGCTGTACCTGGATGTTAGCCGGCCCGGTCGGCAGGTTCACGACCTCGTAATAGAGGCTGTTCTCCTGGTCGATATTGAACAGCGCCGCCGTGATGAGTGTATTGCTATTCGGCAGCAGGTACTTGACGCCGATCTCTTCCTGCTCGCTTTCCGTTGGCTTGAAGGGTTGGTCCGTCTCCTGGTTGACGCCGGCATTCGGCGCGAAGGCGGTGGAGTAGCTGGCATAGGGTACGACGCCGAAGTCGGTCTCGTAGCCCAGGCCGACGCGGCTGGAGAATGCCTTGTCCTTTTGCGAAATGGTGGTCAGGGCATTCGTGCTGAGGTCGGTATTGTCGGTGTCCGTGGAGACCCAGTCGTAGCGACCACCGACGGTCAGTATCCAGGCGTCATAACGGATCTGATCCTGTAGATAGGTGCCGACTTGCCATTGGTCCTGGACGGTGCGTGTGTCGAAGTCGATCGGAGCAACAAACGCGCCCGCCGTTGGATTGTTGGTGTCGAGCGGCGGCGACACGCCGCGGCCACCGAGCGAGCGCCAGCGCAGCCTGGTCAGGTCTAGACCGGCAAGCAATGTATGGTCGACCGCCCCCGTCTCGAACTGGGCTTCCAACTGATTGTCGATGACCAAGGCCGTCAGCCGCTCGTCAAACGTTCCGGCACTGCGGCTAAGCAGACTCGGATTGACCGAACTGGGCGCGTAGGCGAAGGCCCAGTCGGCGTCGATGTTGAGTGTCGAAACGCGGGCGTTCTGACGGAAGACGAAGACGTCGTTCAGTCGATGCTCGAATTCATAGCCGATGCGGGCCTGGTTTTGGATTGAATCGTTGAAGGCCGGATTGCCTGCGAAATAGTCCGTGACGTTGCCAGCTGGATCATTGTAGTACGCCGCCGTGCCGCCGGTCTTGGTTCGGGAATACTCGCCGAGAATGGTAAGCTTGGTATCTTCGTCCGGTTTCCACATGAAGGCCGGCGCAATATAGATGCGGTCGTCGGGAACGCTGATCTGCTCTGTATTGGCATCGCGGTAGAGGCCCGTCAGGCGATAATAGAAGGGATCCGTATTGTTAACCGGACCCGAGAAGTCGAACTGGGTTTGGTAGCGCTGTTCGGTACCATACTGCAGCTGAACTTCGCGAAAAGGCTCTTCCGTCGGCCGCTTGGTGATGATGTTGTAGAGACCGCCGGCGCCCGTCGCCCCATAAAGCGCCGAGGAAGGGCCACGCAGGATCGAGACTCCTTCGAGGCCGTAGGGCTCGGTCTTGAAGAGCGACGAACCTGCACCGGGCTGACGAAGGTTGTCGCGAAAGATCCCAGTATAGGTCACGTCGAAGCCGCGCACCGAGAAAGAATCAAAACGCGGATCGAAGCCGTAGGCGCCGACGCGCGTGCCCGGCGTGTAGGCAACCGTATCCAACAGGCTTTGCGGGTTGCGATCCTTGAGTTGCTGTTCGGTCACCGACGAAATCGACTGAGGGACCTCGATGAAAGGCGTGTCGGTCTTCGTGCCCGTCGCGCTGCTCTTGCCGACATAGCCGTCGGCCTGGATCACGCCGCCGCTGCCACCGTTGACGATGATATCTTCGAGAATCGTCGCGCCATCCTGCTGCTGTCCTGTGGCATCCTGTGCTGCGGCTGGCGCGAGAAGGTGGATGAGCGCCACGCCTGTCAATGCTGATGTAGAAAGGATTCGCGAGGAAAATCGAAGACTATTCATTGGCTTATCACACCGGGTATGCCTGTTGCGGGATTTTATGTGGAGTGTAATAGTCAAGAAAATTCCCGGTGAAAAGTCGTTTTTATGATTAAATTACTCAACTTTTTAATCAGCATAACAGATCGGCCACAGTCAGGTCAGGCTTGCGCCTCCGACAGCAGCCAGCGGCGGAAAGCGGCCGCGGCTGGCCGCTCCAGCGCAAGGCCCGGATAGACGAGGTGGAAGGCAAGCCGACTTGCAATGCCGAGAGGGAAGGGCGTGACCACCGTGCCTTCCTTCAGATCCCGCTCCAGAAACGAGCGTCGCACCAAGGCAAAGCCCAGCCCGGCCTTCATCGCGTCATAGGCGCCGTTGCCATGCATGAAGATCGGTCCGCGCGACGGGTCAACTCCCGTGGCGCCGGCGGCTTCCAGCCAGAGCCGCCAGTCATGGCGATAGACGTCGTGGATCAACTGGAAACTAGCGAGCGCGCTTGGCGACGGATTGTCCCCCAGTTCAGCGGCAAGCGTTGGCGTGCAGACCGGCACGAGTTCGTCGTCGACGAGACGTTCGCTGATCAGGCGGTCATAACCGCCAAGCCCGTGGCGGATTGCGAGGTCGATGCCGTCGCGCTGAAAATCCAGCACGCGGTGCGATGCGCTGATGCGGACGTCGATTTCGGGGTGCATCGCCTCGAAGCGTCCCAGACGAGGCACCAGCCAATAGGTCGCAAAGCCCGCAGTGCAGGTAACATTGAGGATGGCGCCGTGCCCTCGCGCCGTGATCGCCGCCGTCGCTTCCCTGACGAGACGAAACGCTGCCCTGAGCGTCGAAAAATAGTCCGCACCCTCCACGGTCAGAGTCAGCGCGCGGGTCTTGCGCTCGAACAGCTTGACGCCAAGGGATGATTCCAGATCACGGATCTGCAGGCTAACGGCGCCTGGGGTGACGTTGAGCTCTTTTGCCGCGAGCGTCATGCTGAGATGCCGGGCGGCCGCCTCGAAGGCTCGAAGCGCTGAAAGAGAGGGAAGATAGTCGCTCATGGTTTAGCTCAGCTATATCATGGGTCGAGAAAGACTCGTTTGTCGGCTCATCGACATAGCAATAATATCAGCATGAAGGCCGCCACAAAAGCTGGTTAAAGCTCAGTGAGGAGCGAGATTAGATCGAAGATATTGGCGTCCGCGCCCGCGCGCAACAATCGGGTGGCGGCAGGCTGTGACGGCATGTAGGTCAGTGACAGGCCGACAAAGGAGTGAACGATGCAGCCGAAACAGATGGGCTTTGCCGAGTGGGGAATGTTGCTAGTGCTTTCCCTGCTGTGGGGCGGATCCTTCCTCTTCAACGGTATTCTGGTGAAGACCCTGCCGCCCTTTACCATCGTCACGGGTCGGGTGCTGATTGCCGCGCTGGCGCTGAACCTCATTGTACGCGCGGCCGGCCATGCCATGCCGCGTGATGGCAAGTCGTGGGCGGCGTTCTTCGGCATGGGCATCCTCAACAACATGATCCCGTTCTGCCTCATCGTCTGGGGCCAAACGCATATCGCAAGCGGCCTTGCCTCCATCCTGAATGCCACGACACCGCTCTTCGGCGTCGTTGTCGCGCATTTCCTAACCGCGGATGAAAAGATGACCGGCAACCGCCTGCTCGGCGTCCTCGTCGGCTTTGCCGGCGTTGCCTATATGATCGGCTTCGACGTGCTGCGCGATCTCGGCTCGAACGTGCTGGCCCAACTTGCCGTGCTGGGCGCTGCGCTCTCCTATTCGTTTGCCGGGATTTTCGGTCGCCGCTTCCGCCAGATGGACATGGCGCCGCTCATTCCCGCCGCAGGACAGGTCAGCGCCTCGACCGTCCTGATGCTGCCGATCGCGCTCATCGTCGACCGGCCGTGGACACTGGCCGCCCCGTCATTCGAGACCTGGATGGCGCTGTTTGGTCTGGCCTTGCTGTCGACGGCGATCGCCTATGTGCTGTTCTTCCGCATTCTGGCAACGGCGGGAGCAACGAACCTTATGCTCGTGACTTTCCTGATCCCCGTCAGCGCCATCCTGCTCGGCGCAGCCATTCTGGGCGAGCCGATGCGGGCCAAGCACCTGATCGGCATGGCAATGATCGCGATCGGCCTTGCAGCGATCGACGGACGGTTGTTCTCTCTGGGTAGAAAACGGCCAGCTTAGCAGGCGAGATCGGCGACCACGGAATCGAGAATCAGCATGCCTGACGGCGTGCAGCGAAGCCGGGAGTTGCCGATCCGCTCGATAAAGCCGTGCTCCAGGAGGAACTCCTCCCGCTTCGGGTCGGGATCGCGGCCCGAAAGCTGTTGCCAGCGGGCGAGATCGACGCCTTCCTTCAGGCGCAGCCCCATCAAAAGCAGTTCGTCCGCCTGTTCCTCGTAGCCGAGTTGTTCCTGGTCGAGGATGCCATGGCCGTCGCACTCGACGAGGTCAAGCCAGCTTTCCGGCTTGCGCTCCGTTGCGGTCGCGATCTTCATGCCGCCGCGTGTCAGGCGGCCATGGGCGCCGGGGCCGATCCCGGCATAATCGCCATAGCGCCAGTAGGTGAGGTTATGGCGGCTCTCCGCGCCCGGACGCGCGTGGTTGGACACCTCGTAGGCCGGCAGCCCTTCGCCGGCCGTGATCTCCTGCGTCGCTTCATAGAGCAGCGCCGATTGATCGCCGTCCGGAACGATAAGCTTGCCAGCCTTGTGGAGGCCGTAGAAGGGTGTGCCTTCCTCGATCGTCAGCTGATAGAGCGAGAGGTGATCGACCGCGTAGGAAATCGCTTCTTTGAGCTCGCGTTCCCATTCGTCGACGGTCTGGTTCGGGCGGGCATAGATCAGGTCGAAGGACATGCGCGGGAAGATGTCGCGCGCCAGCTTGATCGCCTTCAGCGCGTCGGCAACATCGTGCAGCCGCCCGAGAAACTTCAGGTCGCGGTCGTTCAACGCCTGGACGCCGAGCGACACGCGGTTGACGCCGGCGGCGCGATAGCCGCGGAAGCGGTCCGCCTCGACGCTGGAGGGGTTCGCTTCCATGGTGATCTCGATCCCGTCGGGTACATGCCAATGCTTGGCGATACCGTCGAGAATGGCCGACACCGTCGCAGGGTTCATCAGCGAGGGCGTGCCGCCGCCGAGGAACACGCTGGTCACCGTCTTCGGTCCGCTCATCTGGCGCACTGTCGCCATTTCCTTCAGGAAGGCTGCGGTGAAGCGCTCCTGGTCCACCGGCTGGTGGCGGACATGGCTGTTGAAATCGCAATAGGGGCACTTGGCGGCGCAGAACGGCCAATGCACGTAGACGCCGAAGCCGGGCTCGCCGGTGTCGGGCAGAAGAGCGGCATAGCGCGTCAGATCAGGCTGTTCCAAAGTGTCCACGTTTGCCCTTAGGCTTCCAAGCAAGTTTCGACGAAAATCTTGAAGGCGCGGGCGCGGTGCGACAGTGCCTCTGTGTGCTTCCAGCCGTGCTTCTCTTCCGCGCTCATCTCGCCAAAGGTAGTCTCATAGCCGTCGGGTTGAAAGACCGGATCGTAGCCGAAGCCCTGGCTGCCACGCGGCGGCCAGACGACGGTGCCTTCCACTTCTCCGCGGAAGAGCTCCCTATGGCCATCCGGCCAGGCAAGGCAGAGCACGCTGACGAAGCGCGCAGTGCGCTGTTCCGGCCTGGAAGCGCCGGCCTTTTCCAGAGCCGTCTCGACCTTTTCCATCGCCATCGCGAAGTCGCGAGTGCCGTCGGGCTTCTCAGCCCAGTTGGCGGTGTAGACGCCCGGATCGCCGCCGAGCGCATCGACGACAAGGCCGGAATCGTCCGATAGCGCCGGCAGTCCAGCGGCTTCGGCGGAGGCGAGCGCCTTGATCGTCGCGTTTTCCTCAAAGGTGGTGCCGGTTTCGTCAGGCTCCACGAAGTTCAATTCGGCCGCTGACTTTGCCGTGAAACCGAACGGACCGATCAGGTCCTGGATTTCCCGGATCTTCCCGGCATTGTGGCTGGCAACGACGATGGTCTTGGTTTCGAGCTTGCGCATGATTGTCCTATTCGATGCCCCAGATGCGGGCTTCAGCGCATTCGAGGCTGTTGCCCGCCGGATCGCGGAAATAGATCGATCGGCCGCCTTGCGGCCAGGTGACTTCGGATTCGATGGCGACACCTTTGGACTTTAGTCGGGCCGCAATCGCATCGAGATTTCCCCCGGAGACACGAAAACAGGCATGTCCTGCACCGCTTGTGCCGTGCGGTGGCACCTGCAGCGCGGTGGGTAAGGGGGGCTTGATCGTTTCCTTAGCGTTGAAGATCAGCAATACGCCGGTGCCGCAGCGAAAGAAGACATGCCGGTTGCCGCCTCGCGAGATCTTCGAAAGGCCGAGAATGCCCTCGTAGAAGGCTTCGACCTCGTCGAGATCGTCCGCATAGAGCGCCGTCTCCAGCATGCCTTCCAGCATGTCGTTCATCCAGCGATCGCCTGCTTCTGCATCGCGACGAGCTCGGCAATGCCTGTTTTGGCGAGTGTCATCAGCGAGGCGAACTCCTCGTCGGTGAAAGGCGTGCCTTCGGCGGTGCCCTGGATTTCCACAATACCGCCCGCGCCCGTCATCACGAAGTTCGCGTCGGTCTCGGCTGAGGAGTCTTCGAGATAGTCGAGGTCGATCACCGACTGGTTGGCAAAGATGCCGCAGGAGATGGCCGCGACGTGGTCTTTGAGCACGCGCTCGACCTTCAGCATGTTGCGGCTCTCCATCCACTTCAGGCAATCATAGAGCGCAACCCAAGCGCCGGTGATGGATGCTGTGCGCGTTCCGCCGTCCGCTTGGATGACGTCACAGTCGAGCGTGATCTGACGCTCACCGAGTTCCTTGAGGTCGACGACGGCGCGCAGCGAGCGGCCGATCAGGCGCTGGATTTCCTGCGTGCGCCCACCCTGCTTGCCGGATGCGGCCTCGCGCTTCATGCGCTCGCCGGTGGCGCGCGGCAGCATGCCGTATTCGGCCGTGACCCAACCCTTGCCGGTATTGCGCAGCCATGCCGGCGGCTTCTCCTCGACGCTCGCCGTGCACAACACATGCGTATCGCCAAACTTCACCAGACAGGAGCCTTCCGCGTGCTTGGAGAAATTGCGCTCGAAAGAGACCTTGCGCATCTGGTCGGTTTTTCTGCCTGAGGGCCGCATACTATTCTCCTAATCATGATGCCGAAGACGCGAGTGGTTTTCGGTTAGATCGTGCGTGCTTATGTTGTTGAGAGCTTCTACGATTGGCAGCGCCTATTTGCAATTTCCCTTTTGCCGCTGCGGGGAGATTGGCTATATTTTGTCGGATCATCGTCAGCACGGGTACGCAAGGTTTCATGGAGTTCAGATCGACGTCGGTTTCAGATGCAGTGGCTGCGCTGGATGAACGCTCCAAGGAAATCTTTCGCCGCATCGTAGAGGGCTATCTGGAGACGGGTGAACCGCTCGGCTCCCGCAACCTGTCGCGCATCCTGCCGATGTCGCTGTCGCCAGCTTCCGTGCGCAACGTGATGAGCGATCTGGAGGAACTTGGCCTCATCTACTCGCCGCATGTCAGTGCCGGCCGCCTGCCGACACAGATCGGCTTGCGCTTCTTTGTCGACGCCTTCATGCAGGTCGGCGATCTCTCGGCCGAGGATCGCGCCAACATCGATCGCCAGGTGCGTGCCGAAAGCCGCGACAACCCGATGGAATTGATGATGAATGAGGCTAGCCGCATGCTTTCGGGCATTTCGCGCGGCGCCGGCCTTGTTATCACTTCGAAGAGCGATCCTGTTCTCAAGCATGTCGAATTCATCCGGCTTGAGCCGACGAAGGCGCTTGCGGTTCTTGTCGGTGATCACGACCAGGTGGAAAACCGCATTATCGAGCTTCCGGCAGGCGTCACGTCGTCGCAGTTGACCGAGGCCGCCAATTTTCTCAACGCCCACATGACCGGCCAGACGCTGCCGGAACTGCGCAATGAATTAAGCCGGCTGAAGGACGATGTTCGCCGCGAGCTCGATACGCTGTCGCAGGATCTCGTCGAGCGCGGCATCGCCGTCTGGTCCGGCAGCGCCGACGAGGGCAAGCCGGCCCAGCTCATCATCCGCGGCCGCGCCAATCTGCTGGCCGGTCTTGCCGGAGCCGACGATCTCGACCGCCTGCGCATGCTTTTCGACGACCTCGAAAAGAAGGACAGCCTGCTGGAGCTTCTCAATCTCGCAGAAAGCGGGCCGGGCGTGCGCATTTTCATCGGCTCGGAAAACAAACTCTTCTCGCTTTCCGGCTCCTCGTTGATCGTCGCGCCCTATCGTGATGATGACGACCGTATCGTTGGCGCCGTCGGCGTGATTGGGCCCACGCGGCTCAACTACTCGCGCATCGTCCCGATGGTCGATTACACCGCTCAGCTGATGACGCGATTGTCACGCGGCGCAAAGTAGGGCAACTACTCCGGCAGCATGTCGCCCGAGCCGCCCATCTCAGCAGGCATGTCTCTGTATTTCGGCAGGCCGTCACGGATAGGCAGCACGCTTTCCTGATAGTTCATGTGCAACGCCGGAGCGTAATCGAGATCGGGCAGAAGTGCCGCGTAAACGTTGGTGACGCCCCAGGTGGGGTGGTCGGTGTAGAGATGCCCACCGCACAGCTCGCAGAATTTCCGCACGCTCGTATCGGACTTCTGGTAGCCTTCCACGTGCTCGCCACCTTTGGTGACGTGGACAGCGTGCCGTTGCCAGAGCGTAAAGGCGTTGACCGGTCCTGCCGACCAATGCCGACAGGAGGCACAGTGGCAGTAGCCCATAGCCACCGGTTCGCCGGTAGCAACAATCTCCACGGCGCCGCAGAAGCAGCGCCCGGAATAGCTTTTCTGATCGCTCATGGTAGCAGCTCCTTGACCCTGGATAAGGCCGAAGCACCAAAGATTTAGATCTGGCTAAAATAAAAGAACTTTAGCGCGAGCAAGTCAAGGCGGCCCTCTCGGTCAACCCTGCATGAGTTGTGCCTTGCATCGCGTGCTTTTCAGTCACGCAGACTTGATTTTTGCCCGTCAAAGCTCGATATCGGGCACATTCTAAAAGACACCAATCACCGGAGAACGTCATGACTGACGAAACGACGAAGAACGGACCTGACACCGCCGCGGCCGAAGCCGCGGCGGACGCCGCCGCAAACGTCGAGAACGAAGCCGCCGCTGAAGCTGCAGCACAGCCCGATCCGCTGGAACTTCTGAAGGTCGAGAATGTAGAGTTGCGCGACCGCTATCTGCGCCTTGCTGCAGAGATGGATAACCTGCGCCGCCGCACTGAGCGGGAAGTCAAGGACGCCAAGACCTATTCAGCGGCTGGCTTTGCCCGCGACATGCTGGCCGTTTCGGACAACCTGCGCCGCGCCATCGACGCGATCCCCGAGGAAGCCAAGGCTGCCGCCGACGCCGGCCTGACAACGCTGATTGAAGGCGTCGAGATGACGGAACGCTCGATGTTATCGGCGCTCGAGCGCCACGGTGTCCGCAAGTTGGAGCCAGTCGGCCAGAAGTTCGATCCGAACTTCCATCAGGCCATGTTCGAAGTGCCGAACCCCGACGTGCCGAACAACACCGTTGTTCAGGTCGTTCAGGCCGGTTACACCATTGGTGAGCGCGTTCTGCGTCCCGCCATGGTCGGCGTCGCCAAGGGAGGCCCGAAGCTCGTCGAACCCGAAACCAATTCGGTCTTCGACCAGAAGGACGCCTGATCTCTCAGGCGCCCGAAAGGCAGTCGAAATTCAGATGCGGGCGAAACGCTCGATCAGCAGATCGAAGAAGCCGTCCGCATCGACATCACGCATGACCTGCGCATTGCGCTTGCGGTCGGTGACGTGCCACCAGTCGACGACGGTCATGCCGGCCGTCAGGTGCGACTTCACCTCGATCTCGACATTGCAGGTCCGGCCCTTGAAAAGATCAGGCTTCAAGAGGTAGGCGACGACTGTCGGATCGTGCAGCGGGCCGCCGTCCGAACCATACTTCTCGACATCGAAACGTTCGAAGAATTCCAGCATCTCGACCATGGCAATGGCCGGGCGCGTGCCGAGATCGGCCATGCGCTTGACGCGGTCCTTGCGGGTCAGAAGCTTGTGCGTGACGTCGAGCGGCATCATAACGATCGGAACGCCGGAGCGGAAGACGATGTCGGCTGCCTCGGGGTCCACGTAGATGTTGAACTCGGCGGCCGGCGTAATATTCCCGCCCTCGAAGAAGCCGCCGCCCATCATCACCAGTTCGCGGATGCGCGGGATGATGTCGGGCGCCTTCTGGAAGGCCAAGCCGATGTTGGTCAGTGGCCCAAGGGTGCACAGCGTCACCGTGCCTTCAGGCTCGCTGCGCAGCGTCTGGATGATGAAATCAACGGCGTGCTGTGCCTGCAGCGGCATATCAGGCTCGTCGAGAACAGGGCCATCGAGACCGGTCTTGCCGTGCACATGTTCTGCCGTCACCAGCTTGCGCGCGATCGGCTTGTCGGCGCCGGCAAAGACCTTCGTATCGGTGCGGCCACAGAGTTCGCAGACGATGCGCGCGTTGCGGCTCGTATAGGATAGTGGCACATTGCCAGCGACCGTGGTGATCCCAAGTACTTCGAGCTCTTCCGGGCTGCCAAAGGCCAGCATGATGGCGGCTGCGTCGTCCTGACCGGGGTCGGTATCGATGATGATCTTTCTAGGGTCTGCCATTCCGATCGTTCCATCCTCGTGGTGCGCGGCTTCGTGGCATGCACCGTTTGTTTATATTCCCGTCGCAAATCGGCGCAGCCAGCACGGGCAGATTTTGATGCGAGGCGGCGCTTGCTTTGTCAAGGTCGGACGTGCGGGCCTTCCGGCAACGAGTGCGGACATCCGCCTTGCGCTCGCCTCCAGCAATTCCCATATTGACGGCATCCGGATGCTGTCTTTCAGGTCCGGCAAGGTCGCTTGAATCAAGGACTTGAAGACAATGAGCCGGATTACGCCTTTCGCGAGCCCTTTGCTCTTGGGCTTTGACGCCATGGAAAAGACGCTTGAGCGCCTTTCCAAGGCCAGCGATGGATACCCCCCCTACAATATCGAGCGCGTCGCCGCCGATCGCGCCTCCGGCGATCCCGAAAGGTTGCGCATAACCCTTGCCGTGGCCGGGTTTAGCGAAGAAGAACTAGACGTGTCGGTTGAGGAAAATCAGCTTTCGATCCGTGGTCGCCAGGTCGATCAAGGCGAGCGTGATTACCTTTATCGCGGCATCGCCGCGCGCCAGTTCCAGCGGACTTTCGTTCTGGCCGACGGGATGCAGGTTTTGGGCGCTTGCCTCAAGAACGGATTGCTCTCGGTCGATCTCATCCGCCCGGAGCCGAGCCGTATGGTGAAGAAAATTAACATTTCGGTCTCACAGTAGGACAACGGCGCAGGTTGAGCCGTTGGTCCCTTCTCTTGGAGGTACAGGAATGTTGATGAAAGAAGCCAATTCGCACCTGACCAAAACCGAACTTGCCGGCATCGGCAACGGCGAGGTCGCCTACATCCGCAAAATGCGCAACGAAGAAGTTGCCAAGTGCTTTCCGGAAGCGCCGGACATCGATCCGAGCGTTGACCTGTGGGCGCTATTCGGCGCCGACGGCACGCCGATCCTGTTGACGGACAACCGCTCCAGCACCTTCTTCAAGGCTGCCGAGGATGAACTGAAAACGGTGAGCCTGCACTAACGCAGGCTCAGACGCGCTTGAATGTCAGATAGGCGGAAGATCTGCCTTCGCGACGTGCCTTGGCCTCGTAGCGTGTGCTCGGCCAACCCTTGTAGGGCGTCAGCCAATCCGCAGCATTCTGGGCCAGCCATTCGAAGCCGCCGTGGTCGCGGCACTTGAGCAGCGTCCAGTTGATGTAAGTGTCGATATCGGACGCGAAGCAGAACAGCCCGCCCGGCTTCAATACGCGGTGGAAGCGGTCGAGATTGGTCTTCGAGACGAAGCGGCGCTTCCAGTGCTTCCGCTTCGGCCACGGATCCGGGTAAAGCAGATCGATATGGTCGATCGAGGCATCGGGCAGCCAGTCCAGCAACTGCGTCGCATCGTCGTCGTAGACGCGGACGTTCTTAGCGCTCGCCTTGTCAACGCTCGTCAGCAGCTTCTGCATGGAATTGATGAAAGGCTCGACACCGATAAAGCCGGTGGACGGCATTTCCACGGCGCGATGGATCAGATGCTCGCCGCCGCCGAAGCCGATTTCCAGGCGCAGCCTGTCTGTCGGCACCGGAAAGAGGGTCTTCAGCGGCCCGGGCGGAGCCGCTGAAAGATCAATGAGGAACGCCGGAAGCAGGGTGTTCAGTCGCTCTGCCTGATGTTCGCGCAGAGCCTTTCCCTTGCGACGACCGAAGAAGGCTTCGGTCGCGCGTCCGCGGCGTTCCATGTCGGTCATGCTGCTTCCTTGACCTTGACGGCTTCCTTGAGCGCCTTGACAAGGTCGGTGCGCTCCCAGGAGAACGAGCCGTCGCGGCCAGCCTTGCGGCCGAAGTGGCCGTAGGCCGAGGTCTTGGCGTAGATCGGCTTGTTGAGGTCGAGGTGACGGCGGATGCCGGTCGGCGACAGATCCATGTTCTTGCGGATCGCGGCTTCGACCTGGTCTTCCGTCACGCCCTTGCCGGTGCCGTGCAGGTCGACATAGATCGACAGCGGCTGTGCGACGCCGATCGCATAGGAAAGCTGGATCGTGCAGCGGTCGGCAAGACCAGCAGCAACAACGTTCTTCGCGAGGTAGCGGGCGGCATAGGCGGCCGAGCGGTCGACCTTGGTCGTGTCCTTGCCGGAGAACGCACCACCGCCGTGCGGAGCAGCGCCGCCGTAGGTGTCGACGATGATCTTGCGGCCGGTGAGGCCAGCGTCGCCATCAGGGCCGCCGATCACAAACTTGCCGGTCGGATTGATATACCACACGCAATCGTCGGCAATCGGCAGATCGCCGAGAGCTTCGCGGATATAGGGCTCGACGACGGCGCGAACCTTGTTCGAATCCCAGCTTTCGTCGAGATGCTGGGTGGAGAGAACGATCGACGTGACTTCGGCGGGCTTGCCGTTGACGTAGCGCACCGTCACCTGGCTCTTCGCATCGGGACCAAGCTTTGCGACGTCGCCGTCGCCCTTCTTGCGAGCCGTGGCAAGCAGCTGCAGGATCTTGTGGGAGTAGTAGATCGGCGCCGGCATGAGGTCCGGCGTTTCCTTGCAGGCGTAGCCGAACATGATGCCCTGGTCGCCGGCACCTTCGTCACCCTGCTGGTCGGCGGCATTGTCGACGCCCTGGGCAATGTCGGCGGACTGCGAGTGCAGGAGCACGTCGATCTTCGCCGTCTTCCAGTGGAAGCCGTCCTGCTCGTAGCCGATGTCCTTGATGGCGCGGCGGGCAGCGGCCTTGAACTTTGAAGGGTTGATGACGTCGTTGCCGTTCTTGTCCTTCTTCATCAGGCTCGGCGGCAGGCGCACTTCGCCGGCGATCACGACGCGGTTGGTGGTTGCCAGTGTCTCGCAGGCAATGCGCACGCCCCAGGGGTTGACGCCGGTCTTGGCGGCTTCGCGGTACACCAGATCCACGATCTCGTCGGAGATCCGGTCACACACCTTGTCCGGGTGACCTTCGGCAACTGACTCGCTGGTAAAGAGGTAATTGGCGCGCATTTCGGGATTCCCCTCAAAGAACAAAAGCTGCGTAGTAGGTACTCAGTTCGCATGGGAAAAACAAGCGTAGAAGGACATAAATATATCTTTATATCTACGGCTAAGTGGCAAATTATGCCCAAAAAACGCCAGAAAGCGGCCGTTGCGACCGCTTTCCTGTTTTGCACCAAATTTTGAGTGGCGATTATTCGCTGTCGGCTTCGGCGGCGAGTGCCTTCACCAGTTCGACGACTTTGCGGCGAACCTTGGGATCGGTGATCTTCACGAAGGCGCGGTTGAGTTGAAGCCCTTCGGACGACGAAAGAAAGTCGACCACGTAGTTGGAGCTGGAGGCTTCCGCCATACCGGACAGGCCGGAGGATTGGTCGCCGGGCGCATCTTCGAAGAAGAAGGAAACCGGAACGTTCAAGATGCTGGAGATGTTCTGGAGGCGGCTGGCACCGACGCGGTTGGTGCCTTTTTCGTATTTCTGGATCTGCTGAAACGTGATGCCGAGGCTCTCCCCGAGTTTCTCCTGGCTCATTCCTAGCATTGTTCGACGAAGGCGAATGCGACTGCCAACATGGACGTCGATGGGGTTCGGCCTCTTCTTGTTCTCAATCATGGTCCTGCCCTAACAATAATTTTCAACCTTGTTCAAACCGGCATGCCCAAACCCACCCCAAAACGCCACGTTGCAAAGTCTTGATTAACCACCTTGAAACATACGCTAAGAACGCCGATCCCAACCACTATGCAATTTTAGGGGTTTTCGGTCAATTCTGCTTGAAAACAAAACCAAAACGCGAAACCAGCGCAATTGCAAACAGAAGTATTTCCAGCAACCAGAAGTAAGTTTGGCGTGGGTAGCCCGGATCGCGTTGCGCGCCGAAGCTCTCAATGGTTGCGTCGACGAAGCCCGTTTCATTGAGGCCGAGGCCGGCAATAACCTCGCCGCGGGCGTTCACGATGGCAGAAATACCGCTGTTGCCGTTGCGAATCAGCGGCAAACCGGTCTCCACAGCACGCAACCTGGCCTGCTGAAAGTGCTGATACGGGCCGGGGGTTGCGCCGAACCAGGCATCATTGGTGACATTGAGGATGGCATTGGCCGCGCCAAGGTCGCCTGTCATCTCGTCGGGGAAAATGATCTCGTAGCAGACGAGCGGATAGAAGTTGATCCCCGTCGGCAAGGTCAGCAGTCGGCGCGTGGCGGCGGCCGAGAAGCCGCCCGGCATCTCGACCACGTTCTGGATGCCGAAATCGTCGAGGACGCTCTCGAATGGTACGTATTCACCGAACGGCACGAGATGCACCTTGTCGGCGGCTCCGGTGATCTGGCCACGGCCGTCGATGACGTAGATCGAATTGTAGTAGCGGGGCGGATTGCCGGGACCGGTGTCTTCCGCCCGAACGGCGCCAGCGATCAGGATCTGATTGTCGTCGAAGGTGTCGGCGATCCGACTGAGCGCGTCCTGATTGTCGGTCAGGATGAAGGGAATGGCCGTTTCCGGCCAGACGATGATGTCGGGCTTCCGGCCGCCGTCCTTCGGTGGCTCGACGGAGAGCTTCAGGTGTTTCTCGAAGATTGCCGCGCGGTCGGCGTCATTGTCCATCTTCGCCGTCTGTTCGATCATCGGCTGAACGAGGCGAATGACCGGGCTGTTGGAATCCGGTGCTGGCGCAGGTTGCAGGCCATAGAGGATATAGGCGCCGTAACCGACATGCGCTGTAAAAAGCAGGGCTGCCAGTGAGAGGCCGAGCTTCGCGCCCTGGCGGGTGCCGAGGAGCGCGGGAGCGGCGAAGGTGAAGACCGAGAGCGAGGTGATGCCCATGATACCGATGACGTGCGCCGATTGCATCATGAGCGGCACGGGCGTCATACCGTAGCCGACAGCGTTCCAGGGAAAGCCGGTGAAAAGTACGCTCCTCAGCCACTCGAGCAATCCGAAGCTCGCCGCAAGCGCCGCAATCCGCCCCATGCCATCGGACCACATGGTTCGCGCCAGCGCGGCAGCAACGCCGTAGAAGATGGCGAGCACAGCAGGCAGGCCGAAGATTGCCAGCGGCAGCGCCCAGGCGAAGGCCTCGGCATCGATCATCAAAGCATGGCCGAGCCACCAGAGGCCGGCGACGAAATAGCCGAAGCCGAAGAGCCAGCCGACGGCGAAGGAAGGCCACAGTCGGCCGATGAGGCCGCTTTCGGGAGCGGCGGCCGAGCCATCGATCAGCCAGACGAGCAGTGTGAACGACACGAACATGGCGGCAAAGAAGCCGAATGGAGGTAGGGCCAGAACGCCGATGGCGCCTGCGAGGACGGCCAGTGCAACCCTCTTGAACCCCCAGGCCAGGATAACCCTGTCTGCAAGCCGCTCCATGCACACTCCCATCACGCTGCGAATCAACCCGACCGCAGTCTTTCAAAAAAGCCACCGTTTGTCGTGGTTTGCGGCAATCAGTTTGTTGTGGGAGCGTCCGTTTGCCGCTCTTCGCCATGATCCGAACCTGGTGCGCCGTCACCGTCGATCTTGACGCGGCGGCGGATCGCCTGGCGCTTGCGGGTGATCCTCACGCGCTTGATCCGGCGCGGATCGGCATCCAGAATATGGAATTCGAAGCCGGGCAGCGCCTGTACCACCTCGCCGCGCACGGGAATGCGCCCGAGTTCGGAGAAGATCAGGCCCCCCAGCGTGTCCACTTCATCCACCTGCTCGGTGATGTCGAAGTCCGGTCCGATCGCTTCTGCGATCTCTTCCAGTTCGACACGGGCGTCCGCGACGAAGACGTCTTCGGACACACGCTTGAACATGACTTCGTCGTCGTCGTGCTCGTCGTCGATGTCACCGACAACCATCTCGACGATATCCTCGTGCGATGCCAATCCATCAGTGCCGCCGTATTCGTCGATGACGAGCGCCATCTGCGTGCGGTTCACCTGCATGCGGCGAAGGAGATCCGAAGCAAGCATCGACGGCGGAACGAACAGGATCTTGCGGATGATGCCGGCCTCCGAAAGCGTCTTCTGCAGGTCGACGCGGCTGAGGTCGAAATTCGGCTTGGCGACGCGCGTCGGCTTTTGCAGGTGTTCGGGGGAAACCTCGACCAGAGGCTCTGCCGGCTTGAGCGTCTTGGTGCTGCCGCGGCGCTTGTTGCGCGCCTGCTTGGCGATGTAGGACAGGAGATCACGGATATGCACCATGCCGCGCGGGTCGTCGAGCGTATCCGCGTAGACCGGCATGCGCGAACGGCCGGATTCCTCGAACAGGATCATCAGTTCGCCGATGGTGATGTTCTGATCGACGGCCTCGATATCGGCGCGGGGCACCATGACGTCGGCGACACGCACTTCGCGGAAGCGAAGGATATTGTGCAGCATCGCCCGTTCGTCGGGCGAAAAGACGTCGCCGTCAGCTGCGTCGGTCATCAGCGCATCCGCGATGTCCTCGCGAAGGCGCGAGCCCTGTTGTGGTCTCAGGATGCGCGCCGCGCGCGACCAGAAGGATTGGGATCGTCCGGACTGCCTACTACTACTGCCACCCTCGTCAGAGGAGGATGATTGGTCGGCGTCCTTGGCCTCGGCGGCCGGTCTCGTCGTAAAGTCGCTCATGGTTCCATTTTAAGGTCTTGACCCTCGTATGGGTCAGATAGGCCGAGTACCGCCAAAATGCGAGTCTCAAGCCCCTCCATTATCTCGGCTTCAGCGTTATTATTATGATCGTAGCCGAAGAGATGCAAGAAACCATGCACCATCAGATGCGTTAGATGGTCGTCAAAGCTCTTCTCGAGCTCGATTGCCTCCCGCTCCACGGTCTCTCTTGCGATGATGATGTCGCCCAGCATCGGGCCTGGCACTTTGCCCGGCTTCACCGGGAAGGCGGGAAACGAAAGTACATTGGTCGGATTGTCCTTGCCGCGCCATTCCGCATTGATGTCCTGGATCGAGGCATCGTCGGTGAAAACCAGCGAGACTTCGGGGACCATCTTGGGAAAAGGCTGCTTCTCACTCTCGCGAAGATAGGTGGCGGCCACTTCCAGTACGCGATCCGCCAATGCATGCAACGCATCTTCGGAGGGCCAATTGTCCTCCTCGATGCTGATCTGGATATCGAGTTCCGCCATCAGCCCTGCTGACTATCCTCTTCGGTATCCGTTGCATAGGTTGAATCATACGCCCTGACGATGCGCCCCACGAGCGGATGGCGCACGACGTCCGTATCCTTGAAGCGGACAATCGAGATGCCTTCGACGCCATTCAGCAGTTGCAGCGCTTCCACGAGGCCGGATTTGACGCCCCGCGGCAAGTCGATCTGGCTTGGGTCGCCGGTGATGATCATCCGCGAATTCTCGCCAAGACGCGTCAGGAACATCTTCATCTGCATCGACGTGGTGTTCTGCGCTTCGTCGAGGATGACGGCGGCATTGGCGAGCGTACGGCCACGCATGAAGGCGAGCGGCGCAATTTCGATGACGCCGGCGGTAATGGCACGATCGACCTTGTCGGCGGGCATCATGTCATAGAGCGCGTCATAGAGCGGACGAAGATAAGGATCGACCTTTTCCTTCATGTCGCCTGGCAGGAAGCCGAGACGTTCGCCAGCTTCGACGGCTGGGCGCGAAAGAATGATCTTCTCAACGACGCCGCGTTCCAGCAGTTGAGCGGCGTGGGCGACGGCGAGATAGGTCTTGCCGGTGCCGGCCGGACCGCAGCCGAATACGAGTTCAGCGCGCTCCAGTGCCCGGAGATAGGCATCCTGCGTCGGCGTGCGGGCGATGATGGTCTTCTTGCGCGTGGAAACCTGGGCCATCGTCAGCTTGGCCTTTTTCTCCATCGTCGGCAGGCTAAGCTGATCGTCGGCGGCCACCGCCATACGGATCGCGCCCTCAACATCGGAACGTTCGACGCTGCCGCCTTTCTGGAGTTTCTCATAGAGATAGTCGAGCGTACGCCGCGCCTGGTTGGTGGCGACGATGTCTCCAGAAATAACGACGGAATTGCCCCGCGCTCGAGCGTCGATATGCAGGCGCTCTTCAAGGAGCTTGAGGTTCTGGTCGAACTGGCCGAACAGTTCACTGGCGAACCGATTGTTCTCGAACGTCAGAATAAAGTGATTGGCGTCGCTCGCAATGCGTGGGTGGCGCGGTGAAGAAGAAACCAATTCTTGTCCGTTCAAGCGGTCAGGCTCCTTGGGTTAGACCTCCAGCCTCTGCAATCTCGGCAAACAGGCTGTTGGTTCCAGTTCCGGTGATTCGCACATTAATAATGTCACCGATTTGCAATTCTTTTGCATCAACATTCACCGACTGAAGCCAGGGTGAACGCCCGATAAGTTGTTGAGACATGCGACCGGGCTTCTCAAGCAACAGTTCGATGATTTTCCCGACACAGGATTCGGCAAATTCCTGCTGCTGCTTCAGGAGAAGCGCCTGCAGGCGTTCCAGCCGTTCTGCCTTGATCTCTTCCGGCACCTGGTCCTTCAGTTCCGCACCGGGCGTGCCCGGCCGTGTCGAGTACTTGAAGGAGAAGGCCTGCGCATATCGCACCTCCTCCACCAGACGCAGTGTATCGTCAAAATCCCGGTCTGTCTCCCCCGGAAAGCCGACGATGAAGTCGCCGGAAAGCGCGATATCAGGGCGGGCAGTGCGAATGCGCTCGACCAGCGTCAGATACTCGGCAGCCGTATGGCGCCGGTTCATCGCCTTCAGGATGCGGTCGGAGCCGGCCTGCACCGGCAAATGCAGGTACGGCATCAGCGCGCGCAGATCCCGATGCGCCTCGATCAGGCGATCGTCCATGTCACGCGGATGGCTGGTGGTGTAGCGCAGACGTGCAAGCCCGGGAATTTCGGCCAGCCGATAGAGCAGATCACCGAGGGTCCATTCCTGACCATTGGCGCCGACACCATGCCAGGCGTTGACGTTCTGGCCGAGCAGCGTGATCTCGCGCACGCCGCCTTCGACGAGCTTCTGCGCTTCCTCGACGATCTGACTGACCGACCGCGACACTTCCGAACCGCGCGTATAGGGCACGACACAGAAGGTGCAGAACTTGTCGCAACCTTCCTGAACGGTGAGGAAGGAGGTTACGCCGCGCGAGCGGATTTTCTTGCTTTCGGCGATCGGCAGATGGTCGAACTTGTCTTCGAGCGCATATTCGGTATCGACGATGCGCTGCCCTTCCTTCGCCTTGCGTAGCGCTTCCGGCAGGCGATGATAAGTCTGTGGCCCGATCACGACATCGACAGCAGGCGCGCGGCGAAGGATTTCCTCGCCCTCGGCCTGCGCCACGCAGCCGGCAACCCCGATCATGAACTCCCGGCCTTCCTTGTTGCGCTCCTTCTTCATGTCGCGCAGGCGCCCGAGCGCCGAGTAGACCTTTTCGGCTGCCTTCTCGCGGATATGACAGGTATTCAAGAGAACGAGGTCGGCCTCTTCCAGAACCTCCGTCGGCTCGTATCCGTCGCGGGCGAGAGCGTCGCTCATGCGCGTCGAGTCATAGACGTTCATCTGACAGCCATAGGTCTTGATGAATACCTTGCGGCTGTTGGTGCCATCACGGAGATCGGTCTCCGGGGCCGGAAGAAGGGCGCTGTCCTGGGTCATGGCCGGCTATTTAGTGGTTTTTCATGCGCGAGAAAAGGAAATCTTGCCTCAGGCCACTTTGTGGCCGCGCAAGGCGGCGCCAAGCATCGTACGGATGCGTCGGGCAATCGTCGCGCTGACTTCCTTGCGGTTGCTGTCGCCGCGATATTCGACCGCCTCGCCGAAACAAACATCCACCTCAAAGGCGCCGCATCGCAGCATGTCCTTCAGGTGCGGGAGCATCTCCACGTCGCCGGGCCAGGAGGCGAGCGGGCGATGATAACGTCCCATTGGCAGACCATAGACACCCGTATAGGCGACCGCGACTGGCTGGATCACGACAGCGCCTGTTGGCGAAGCGGGAACTGCCATGGCAGCAGCGCCGAACAGCGAGGATTTGACCTCCAGAAGTCGGTTCCCATCCGAGGTCGTGCCCTCCGGAAACAATACGACAATCTCGCCGTCCGCCATGCGAGTGGCAATCTCGTTCGCCTGATGGCCGGTTTTGCGCTTTTCCTCGCGCACCACGAAGACGCTCTTCTGCAGCTTCGCCAGCGTGCCGAAGATCGGCCACTCGCGTACCTCGATCTTGGCGATGAAGGCAACGTCGGCGACAGCCGACAACACCATGATGTCCATCCACGACGAATGGTTGGCGCAAAGCATCAAGGGCCTGTGCGTTTCCATCTTGCCATGCACGCGGATGCGGATGCCGAGGCAGAAACAGACGATCCTATGCCAGATGCGGGGCAGCCGGCGCCGCAGCTTCCAGTCGAAGCGGAGCGCCAAAAGCTGCCAGGGCATGAGCAGGATGCTGGCGAAGAGGATGACGATGCCGGCAAGGGCGACGCGCAGCCAGGCGATCAAGACGAAGACTCCGCGCCTGCGATCATGGCCTCAGCGCTCGTCCGGCTTGAGCGGGATGCCATAAAGTTCCAGCCGATGGTCGACCAGCTTGAAGCCGTGTTCGCGGGCGATGCGTTCCTGCAATGCCTCGATCTCGGGCGAGTGAAACTCGATGACGACACCCGACTTGAGGTCGATGAGGTGGTCGTGATGCTCTTCGGGCACCGTCTCGTAGCGCGAGCGGCCGTCTCGGAAGTCGTGGCGCTCGATAATGCCGGCGTCCTCGAACAGTTTCACGGTGCGATAGACCGTGGAGATCGAGATCTTGGCATCGACCTTCACCGAGCGCCGATAGAGTTCTTCCACGTCAGGGTGATCGGCGGATTCTTCGAGAATGCGCGCGATCACCCGGCGCTGCTCGGTCATGCGCATGCCGCGTTCAGCGCAAAGCTCCTCGAGGGTCTTGGCGACGTCAGTCATGGGCTGCCTTCCGATAGTCAACGTTCAAGCAACGGACTAGCGAAGAACGCGCTTCATGACAAGCGCTGTGGAAACCGCGCCGTTGGCATCCTTATAGTATCCCCTGCGTTCGCCGACTTTCTCGAAGCCGAGCTTGCGGTAGAGGCCGAGCGCCGCCGCATTGCCGTCATCGACCTCCAGAAAGATGCTCTCGGCGCCGCGCGCGTGTGCTTCGCGCATCGCGGCCTGCATCAGCCGCCAGCCGAGGCCGGCGCGTGCGACCTTCGTCTGCACGGCGACCGACAGGATTTCCGCCTCGCCAGCGACCTGACGCGCGAGCACGAAGCCCGGCAGCGGCTTCTTGAGAAACGCATTGGTCTGGCGGGCTACGAAGCCGAAGACATTGTCCTGGCTGAGCAGGCTGTAGAACTCGCCGTCGCCCCACGCACGGGCGAAACGTTCACCGTGCAGGGCCGCGACAGCGCGGCAGTCATCGGCATCCATCGCGATGATTTCGAATTCCGGCTTCAGCGTCAAATAGGATTCCAACATGGTCATACTCGCGCAATGGCAAACCCGACCTGCGGCTTGGCGTCGGGTCCGCGCAGATAAAGAGGTTTAGGCTTTCCAGCAGATGGATCAGCAGCGGCGCCGAGGCGCGCCACCATGGAAATCGGGAAATGATTGGCGTAATCGCCCGTCGCGTCCGGCTTCAGGAGAGGTGTTGCCGAACCGATGACTTCGCCTTCGAATGTCGCGGCGAATGCCTCCGCTTCCTCGATGTTGACGGCGCGCGCTTCATCAAGCGGCTCGCCGTCGGCATGAAAGGCCTGCAGGTAGATCTCATTTCGCTTGGCGTCCATGGCAGCGAGCACCGGGCGGCCCGGCGTCTTCAGCCGCTGCGCTTCGGCCATCACCGCAAGGGTGGTGACGCCGACCGCCGGAACGCCGAGCGATAGCGCAAAGCCGCGGGCGGCAGCGACCCCGACGCGAATGCCGGTAAACGAGCCTGGACCGACGGTGACGGCAATGCGATCGACAGCCGAAAGCGCCACGCCGGCCTGGTCCAGCGCACGGTCGACAATCCCCATCAGATGCTCAGCATGCCCCTTGCCGATCATGTCCGATGCCTCCCCCAGCATCGTATCCCTGCCGCTGTCATAGAGAGCGGCAGCGCAATCCACACCTGCGGTGTCGAGCGCCAGTATGATCATGGCATCAATTTCCGAATAAAGCGTTCCTGAGTGTCCATACATTCACCCTGCCGCGCTTGCAAATGCTGCGCCAGGACGAGTGCCGGGACAGAGTGTCGTCGTCAGGCGGCGACGACTTCCTCGACTTCCGGAACGAAATGGCGAAGCAGGTTCTGCACGCCATGCTTCAGTGTCGCCGTCGAAGACGGGCAGCCGGAGCACGAGCCCTTCATATTGAGGTAGACCTTGCCATCCTTGAAGCCGCGGAAGGTAATGTCGCCACCATCCTGCGCAACGGCCGGGCGCACGCGGGTATCGAGCAACTCCTTGATCGTGAGAACGATCGACTCGTCGGCTTCGTCAAAGAATTCGCCGCCGGCGTCGAGGTCTTCGGAAAGAACCGATGCATCGCCCATCACAGGCTTGCCCGACATGAAATGTTCCATGATCGAGCCGAGGATTGCTGGCTTCAGATGCTGCCACTCGGCATTGTCCTTAGAGACGGAGATGAAATCGTAGCCGAAATAGACGCCGGTCACGCCCGTAATCTCGAACAGCCGAGCGGCAAGCGGCGAAGCCTGCGCTTCGTCGGCGCTACGGAATTCGGCCGTGCCGCTTTCCATCACGACGCGGCCCGGCAGAAACTTCTGCGTGGCGGGATTCGGCGTGGCTTCGGTCTGAATAAACATCTCGCTCTCCGTGCGGCGGGCAGTGGCCCCAAGCCGTCTTTAGAATTCTTCAAAAGAGAAAATAAGCCGATTGGCAACTCTATTCAAGAGACTGGTACTCAAGAAATCGCTTTATGCGAGAGCATCCAGTTCCTCGTCGGTCAATGTATCAGGCAACACGGTGACGGGGATGGGAAATGTCGCGCCACGCCCGGCGATCGACGACACCAGCGGTCCTGGACCTTCCTTGGCCGAGCTTGCGGCCAGTACCAGGATCGCGATGTCGCGGTCTTCTTCGATGACGGCGTTGATCTGCTCGGTGGCGCTTCCCTCACGGATGACGATTTCCGGGTCGATGCCGATCGTTTCGCGAACCACATGCGCCGCCTTGGCGACCACGGCCTCGGCCTCCTCGCGCGCCTCGGCCCGCATGATCTCCTCCACCCCCAGCCACTGCTGGAAGTCGCCCTCCGGAATGACGTACATCAGCACAAGGCCGCCATTCGAGTTCTTGGCGCGCCGTCCGGCATAGTGGACGGCGCGCGAGCATTCGGGCGTATCGTCAATGACCGCCATGAATTTGCGGCGATGACCTTCGAGCCGGGAGAGTCGTTTTGATACCATGGCGCGGACTCTGACACCTGAACCTGAAAATTTGCAAGCCCTCGTTTTGACCCTTGCAGGGTCCGCTATCCGGGTCTGCGTCAGGCCGGAACCAGTCCATAAAGGCGCATGATTGCCTTCACATGCTCGATATCCGGCTTGCCCTGAACGTTGATGGCCAGAGCCATCTCCTCGAAGTAGCGTCTGCCGATCAAGCCCGGTGTCATGGTGATCAAAGCCTTGGCGGTTTCACCGTGCAGGTTCTCGTGGGTGTGGACATAACCACGCGGGATAAACAGGGTGCCCCCCCGTGCGATCTCGTGTTTGCGCCCGTCCAGCGTCGTCGTCATTGTGCCGGACAATCCGTAGATCACTTCGTCGACGTCGCGGTGATAGTGAGCGGCCGGGACACGTGCCTGAGGCGGGACTGTGAATTCGAACATCACCAGGCTGCCGGCACTCTGATCCTCGTCGATCAGAAGCCGGATCTCCATGGCGCCGATCTGGATGAGGTTGCGATCTCGCATCGAAGCCTCCTGACGGACCGTTCCCAAAAGATTACGCTGCAGGTCCGGGTTCGACAAGTCCGGGGCGACAACCGCCGCCCCGGACAAGCTCGTTGGGCCGTATCTCAGTACAGGAAGCCGACGATGTCACGCACTTCCTTCATCGTCACCTCGGCGCGCGCCCTTGCGCGCTCGCCGCCATTGCGCAGAATCGCGTCGATGTGGCTGGTGTCCGACATCAGGCGGCGCATCTCGGCGGTGATCGGCGAGAGCACGTTGACGGCGAGATCGACCAGCGCCGGCTTGAAGACCGAAAACTGCTGACCGCCGAACTCGGCAAGCACGTCCGCCTTCGACTTGTCGGCTAGCGCCGCATAGATGCCGACTAGGTTGTCGGCCTCCGGGCGACCCTTGAGGCCGTCGACTTCGCAGGGCAAGCCTTCCGGATCGGTTTTGGCTTTGCGGATCTTCTTCGAGATCGCGTCCTCGTCGTCCATCAGGTTGATGCGCGAGAGATCGGACGGATCCGACTTCGACATCTTCTTGGTGCCGTCGCGAAGTGACATGACGCGTGGCGCGGGGCCATCGATCAGCGGCTCGACCATCGGGAAATAGGCATGCACCGGCTCGTCGCCGACGGTGATGTCGATGCCATAGCCCGACTTGCGGATATGCTCCGCATAGTCGAGGTTGAACTTCATGGCGATGTCGCGGGCGAGTTCAAGGTGCTGCTTCTGATCGTCGCCGACCGGGACATGCGTGCCGCGGTAAACGAGAATGTCGGCAGCCATCAGGCTCGGATAGGCGTAGAGGCCAAGCGAGGCCTGCTCACGGTCCTTGCCGGCCTTGTCCTTGAACTGCGTCATGCGGTTCATCCAACCGAGGCGCGCGACGCAATTGAAGATCCAGGCGAGCTCGGCATGCTGCGGCACGGCCGACTGGTTGAAAACGATGTGCTTTTCCGGATCGATGCCGGACGCAATAAAGGCGGCGGCGATCGAACGGATCTGGTTCGGCATGTCGTCATGGACGAGCTGCGCCGTCAGCGCATGCATATCCACGACGCAGTAGATGCAGTCGTTGCCTTCCTGCAGCGCCACGAATTTGCGGATTGCGCCGAGATAGTTGCCGAGATGGAGATTGCCGGTCGGCTGGACGCCAGAGAAAACGACTTTCTTGAATTCGCTCATTATGTCCTCGATTAGGCTGGTGGAGGGCCCCAGGGTTTGTAACCCATGTTGCTAACGGGCGCGCTTATGCACGCGGAAGACAGGGCAATCAAGGGGTTCAGCCTGTGGCATGTTCGATCAGATCGAAGGTGTTGCCGTAAGGATCCGAAAACACGGCGACCGTCCCATAAGCCTCGTGCCGCGGCCCCTCGAGAAATTGCACGCCCTTGGCCAGCATCGACGCGTGGTCGCGCGCAAAATCATCGGTCTTGAGGAAGAAGCCAACGCGCCCGCCCGTCTGGTTGCCCATTGCGGCCGTTTGCCGATCGTTGGCGGCGCGCGCGAGCAGAAATGCCGCGCCGTCGTCGCCTTTGGGCTTGACCACAACCCATCGCTTGCCGTCCGGCTGAACATCGTCCTGGAGGCAATCGAAGCCGAGCGCGCCGCAGTAGAAGTCCTTGGCGCGATCGTAGTCGTCGACGACGAGCGTTACGAGGAAAAGCGATTGGGACATTGTGGGCTCCGATCTGTGGTGTGATGTTGTCGCCAAGGATGAGTGGCCGGTCAAGGGGACGGCTGCGGCAGGCCGCCACGACGCCTTCACCTTCACGCAACCATTGCGGCCCGTGGCTTGATCCTGCATGTCACTCGAGGGCGCTGGAAATTGCCTCGCTGGAGTAAAGAACATATGGCGCTTCCCAGCGCCCCGTTCGGCGGTATGTGCCCGCAACTCCGGTCGACGCTTGCGCGCCGCCGACAGCCTTGTGTGCCACACAGGCACGTCCGGAGCGACACTCAACGCAGCATTGGCGCCGCGCTGCCGTCCCCGGCGGGAGACCATTTTCTGCGAACCCCGAATGCGGAAGCTCACGTTCTTCCTCCGCACCCGGCGCCGGTCCCGTCTCGCCGCAACGCCTTGCGGTGTATCCGTGAGGGACGATCTCGACGATCTCATTGTAGGAGGAGCCCCACCGGGCGGGGAAATTTGGTGGCGGATTTTTTTGTGAGTATTTCTCACAAATTTACGTGAAGGGAAATTTATACCTCTTTTGAGGTATAACTAATTCATCAATTAGCGGTAAATTGTGGCATTCTTCCGTTACGGAAGGTAAACAATTTCACAAAAAGGCCATTTTTGGGGAGAGCGTTCCATCCGCCAAAAGCTACGCCGGCCGCTCCGGCGTATTTCGAGGGGAGGGAACCATGCAGTCCGCATTTTCCATCGCGCTCGCCGGCCTGTTCTGTCTGTCGTGTTTCGACGGTGCCGACGCCCAGAATGTCAGAAGAGTTGCAATACCGCCGCTGAAGCACAAAGAAACGCTCGCCTATTCTCTGCAGACCGTCAGCGTCAAGGCGAACTGCTTCCCGCCGCAACTGCGCGGCGTTCTCGCCTATATCGCCGCCAAGACCGGCCGCCGTCCGATGGTAACCTCGGGGTTCCGGGCGCGCGGGCGATCACACTCTCAACATCGCCATTGCGCGGCCGCCGATATCCGCATCCCCGGCGTATCGGAGCGAACGATCATCGCGATCGCGGCGTCGGCACCAGGCATCGGCGGAATCGGCCGCTACTGCAATGGCATCGTTCACGTGGACATAGGTCCCAAACGACGTTGGACCTATTGCTGAAGCGTGCCGCCAGACCGCTAGCCGTCGACCTTTGCTGCCGGCTTGCGGTTCAGGTTGCGCCGGATCATGCCGAGGTTTGCGCCGCCGATCAGGAACGCCGTCGCGAAGTAGACGGCCATGGCGATGACGATCAGTAGGCCGAGCGTGCCGACCTTCGTCGCCAGGTGTGCGCCTGAGGCAAGCCACGGCTCCCAACGGTGCTGCAGATACATGATCACGCCGCCCATGATGGCTGCGGATACGACGAGCAGCGCCGTGCGCCGCGCCAAGGCCCATTCCCAGGTGAGGTGACCGCGACGCAGCAGCGTGGTGAAGAGAAGCACGGTACTGATCCAGCCGGCTGTCGCTTCCGCAACCGCA
Organism: Rhizobium sp. BK060; assembly: GCF_014193145.1. Lineage (NCBI taxonomy): Bacteria > Pseudomonadati > Pseudomonadota > Alphaproteobacteria > Hyphomicrobiales > Rhizobiaceae > Rhizobium > Rhizobium sp. BK060. Next base: position 25,049 of record NZ_JACHYW010000019.1, on the reverse strand, counting down.
ATGCCTGGCGCGCCGAGGAACGGGAAGAGCGTCAGCGCCGTCGCGCAGTTGACTCCAACAGCAACGGCGGAAAAGCGCATAGGCGTCTTGGTGTCCTCGCGTGCATAGAAACCGGGCTGCAGCGCCTTGATCAGCACGAAAGCAGGCAGGCCGATGCCGTAAACGGCGAGGATGGAGCCGACGATCGCGGTGTTTTCCTGATGGAAGGCACCGCGCTCATAGAGCACGCGGATAATCTCGTCGGAGAGGATCCAGAGCGCAAAAGCAGCCGGAATGGTCAGGAACAGCACGAATTCCATCGACCGGTTCTGCAAATTAGCGGCCTCGCGGAGATTGCCGCCCTTCAAGGCGCGCGCCAGTTCTGGCAGCAGCACCACGCCGACGGCAACCCCGACGACGCCGAGCGGCAGCTGGTAGATGCGGTCCGCATATTGAAGCGCGGCGATCGCGCCTTCGCGAGATGAAGCGATCGCCTGGCCGATCATCTGATTGATCTGGGTAATGCCGCCGGTAACGGCGGCCGGGACCGCAAGAATGAGCAGCCGCTTGACGTTCGGCGTGATGCGGGGGAAGCGAAGCCCGATGCTCATGCCAGCATGCAGAACACCGACATACACGACCACGAGCTGCAGGATACCCGCAACGAGCACGCCCCAGGAGAGATACCAGGCGGTCTGAAGCGGCTCCGCGCCGGTGTAGAGCGCATAAAACAGCGCCCCGATCATCACCACGTTGAGGAAAACGGGTGCGATGGCCGCCGCGAAGAAATGATGCAGCGAATTCAGCATCCCGCTCATCATCGCCGTCAGCGACATGCACATGAGATAGGGAAACATCACCGCCGCCATGCGCACGGTGATCGAGAATTTTTCCGCATCGTCGGCAAAGCCCGGCGCGATGACGAAGCGCACCAGCAGCGGCATGCCGAGCTCCATCACGATGGTGATGAGCAGCAGCACCGAAAACAGCACGCCGAACACTTCCTCGGAGAAGCGTTTGGCGCCATCCGTGCCGTTCGCCTCGATCTCCTTGGCAAACAGCGGCACGAAGGCGGCGTTGAACGCACCTTCGGCAAACAGCCGGCGGAAGAGGTTCGGAAAGCGGAAGGCGGCGTAGAAGACGTCGGCCATCGGGCCGGTGCCAAGGGCCGCTGCCATCAGCGTTTCACGGGCAAAGCCGAAGATGCGGCTGCCGAGGGTGGCGCCGCCGACGGTGGCGAATTTTCTGACGAGGCTCATGCGTTTTGGCTCATGCGGGCGAATCCGCCTTCTTTTCCGTCTGCGTCGCGGCCCGGACCGGAGTCGGTTGCGCGATGATGCCGGAGGGCATGCGTTCGCGAAGCTCGTCCTGTTCTTCGGCCATCACGGCCTTGAGGCGCGCGGTGATATTCGAGCGCTTGCTGTCGCCCGAGATCTTCTGGCCGACAAGGTCGGTCACGTAGAAGGTATCGATGACCTTCTCGCCGAACGTGGTGATGCGGGCCGATTGAATGTCGAGCGAAAGATCCGAGAGAACCGCCGTGATTTCCGACAGCAGGCCCGGCCGGTCGAGGCATTCGACCTCGATTACCGTGAACTTGTTCGACAGGCTGTTGGAGATATTGACCGACGGCGGGATGACGAAGGCCTTGCTCTTCTTGCGGTTCTTGGCGCGCGTCGCAATCACTTCCGGCAGCCGCTTGCGGCCGGAAAGCACGTCCTCGATCATCCGCCCGATGGTGCCGGCACGGCGCAGCTCGTCGGCATCGTCCTTGAACTCGCGACTGACATGGATGGTGTCGAGCGCGCGGCCATCCGAGGTCGTGAAGATCTGCGCATCGACGATGTTGGCGCCGGCCGCTGCGCACGCGCCGGCGATAACGGCCAGGAGGCGCGGATGGTCCGGCGACAACACGGTGATTTCGGTGATCGCGTGGAAACTGTCGGTCCGCACCATCGTTGCCAGCGCCTGGCCGGCCTTGTCCGCCTGGCGGATGAAGCCGGCATGTCGAACCTGGTCTTCCAGCGGAACGGAGAGCAGATAGGGCTGATAGTGCAGCTTGCTGTAGATCTTGCGGTCCTTCTGGCTCCAATCGGAGAGCGCATTGTAGAGCGCTTCGGCCGCGAAATTGGCGCGCTCCTTGCGCGAAACCTCCGAGAAGCCGCCGGCAAGCAGCAGTTCCGTTTCATAGTAGAGCGTACGCAGCAGCTGGCCCTTCCAGCCGTTCCAGACCCCGGGCCCGACAGCGCGGATGTCGCAGATCGTCAGGATCAGCAGCATCTTCAGCCGGTCGAGCGATTGCACGACATCGGCGAAGTCGGTGATCGTCTTGCGGTCGGTGAGGTCTCGGGTTTGGGCGACCATCGACATCGCCAGATGTTCCTGGATCAGCCAGACGACCATCTCCGTCTGTTTCTGCGACAGACCGAAACGGGCGCAGAGCTTGCGGGCGACGCGGGCGCCGGCGATCGAGTGGTCCTCCTGGCGGCCCTTGGCGATGTCGTGCAGCAGGACTGAGACGTAAAGCGCCTCGCGGTCCTCGATGCCGGGCATCAGCTTGTTGGCGAGCGGATGCAGATCGTCGGCCTTGCCCTTGTCGATCTCCGATAGCACGTCGACGGTGCGGATGAGATGCTCGTCCACCGTATAGTGGTGATACATGTTGAACTGCATCATCGCGACGATCTTGCCGAATTCCGGGATGAAGCGGCCGAGCACGCCGGCCTCGTTCATGCGCCGCAGGATGAGCGCCGGATCGCGCTTCGAGGTCAGGATCGACATGAAGAGACGATTTGCCTCGTCGTTCTCGCGCAGATTGTTGTCGATCAGGCTGAGCGAGCGGGTGACGCGCTTCAGCGCGTCCGGATGGAATTCCAGCCCATTGATATCGGCGACGTGGAAGAGCCGGATGATGCTGATCGGGTCGCTCTTAAAAACATCCGGGCTTGCGAGCGCGATACGACCACGATCCTCGACGAACTCCGTGCTGCCGGCGATCTTGCGGCTGCGATGCGCAAAGCGGCTAATGACGCCGGTCAGACCTGGCGTCGACTTCGCCTGCTGATCTTCGAGCGCCGCGCAGAGAATACGCGTCAGGTCGCCGACATCCTTGGCGACAAGGAAGTAGTGTTTCATGAAGCGCTCGACGGCGGAAAGGCCGGGTCGCGAATGATATCCGAGTGCCTCGGCGATCTCGCGCTGAATATCGAAGGACAGTCGTTCCTCGGCCTTTCCGGTCAGGAAATGCATGTGGCAGCGCACCGCCCAGAGGAAGTCGTCCGCTTTCTGGAAAAGATGATATTCGTGCTTCGAGAGAACGCCGAGCGGCACGAGTTCGGCCGTGTCGCGGACGTGGTAGTAATATTTCGAGATCCAGTAGAGCGTGTGCAGGTCGCGCAGGCCGCCCTTGCCCTCCTTGACGTTGGGCTCGACGAGATAGCGCGTGTCGCCGGCCTTGCGGTGCCGTTCGTCACGCTCGGCAAGCTTGGCGGCGATGAACTCGGGGCCGGTGCCGGTCACGATTTCCTTGTCGAAGCGGGTCTCGAGCTGGGTTTCGAGCGAGCGCAGGCCGCAGATGTACCGCATCTCGAGGATCGCGGTACGGATCGTCATGTCGGATTTCGAGAGCGCGATGCACTCTTCTAGAGTACGCGTGGCGTGGCCGACCTTGAAGCCCATGTCCCAGAGGACGTAGAGCATGAATTCGACTGCTTTATGTGTCTCTTCCGCCGGCTTCGGCTGGAAGAGGAACAGCAGGTCGATGTCGGAGCCCGGCGCCAGCGTGTCGCGGCCATAGCCGCCGACGGCGGTGACGGCGAACTTGTCCTTCTGCTGCGGGAAGACGTGGGCGCAGACGAATTCGTAGAGAACCGCGATGATTTGGTCCTGCAGCCAGGAGATACGGCGGGCGCAATTGATGCCGCTGCCGTCGGCCGAGAGCAGCGCGCGCGCCTTCTGGCGTCCCTCGCTACTCGCCTTCTTGAGGATTGCTAGCAGATCGGACCGCATGACGTCAGGCCGCGTCTTGTTGGCCTCGGCAACGGCGTCACACATCTTCAAGAGACAGTCGGTGTCGAGGATATCGGAGAAATCGATGTCGTTCGTCGTCGCCATGCGCGGGGCGGCTTCCTGTTCGCGCGGCGCAGCCGCTTCCTGCTGTGCCTCTCGTTTCGTCTGCATGCGCTATAGCCTCTTTGCCCGCCGATGACACGGGCTTTCATACTGCAGAACCTTTAATTTTGGCGAAAAGGTGTTGCCATGCCCGAAACCGCCCGCGTGCGGCAATCAGGCTGCCACCTGCGCCTGTACGGAATAGAGCACCTGACGGGTCTCGCCGGCGATCGCCTCCAGCGTCTCGCGGTCGCATTCGCGGTACCCGGCTTTGGCAACGCACGAGGAGAGTTCCAGAATCCTGGCGCAGCAGCGGATGATCTGGAGCAACCCAAAGGGCGAGGCCCAGCCGCGCGGAGTGCCCCGCTCGTCGGCAAGTCGCAATGCTTCGATCGCGCTGAAGATCGCCGCAAGCCTCTGAGTCTCGTTGAACAGCCGGTCCATGAACATCGGCTAGCCCCGCTTCAGCTTCTTCTTGAGTTCGTAAAGCGCGTCCATCGCTTCGCGCGGGGTCATGTCGTCGAGGCTCATGCCCTTCAGCGCTTCCTCCACCTTCGAGGGGCCGCGGTTGGCATCCTCGCGGCGCACCGCCACCTGAAACAGCGGTAGATCGTCAATCAGCTGGCTTGCCGGGTTCTTGCGATCGGCGTCCTCGAGGCGCGTCAGCACGTCACGCGCGCGCCCCACCACAGAGGCCGGCAGGCCGGCAAGTCGGGCGACCTGGATGCCATAGGAGCGGTCGGCAGCGCCGGGGCCGACCTCGTGCAGGAAGATCACGTCGCCGTCCCATTCCTTCACCCGCATCGTCGCATTCGATAGCCGCGCAAGCTTTTCGGACAGCACGGTCAGTTCGTGGAAGTGGGTCGCGAAGAGACCACGGCAGCGGTTCGCCTCGTGCAGGTGCTCGACAGCGGCCCAGGCGATCGACAGGCCGTCGAAGGTGGCCGTACCGCGGCCGATTTCGTCGAGAATGACCAGTGAGCGGTCGGTCGCCTGGTTGAGAATCGCCGCCGTCTCGACCATTTCGACCATGAACGTCGAGCGGCCGCGCGCGAGATCGTCGGAGGCACCGACGCGCGAGAACAGCCGGTCGACGATGCCGATATGGGCGGACGTCGCCGGCACGAAGGAGCCCATCTGCGCGAGGATCGCAATCAGCGCGTTCTGGCGCAGGAAGGTCGATTTACCGCCCATGTTCGGACCGGTCAGCAGCCAGATCGCGCCATCCTTGCCGTCGGCAACCGGCGACAGGTCGCAATTGTTGGCGACGAACGGGCCCGACGATTGCCGCCGCAGTGCCTGCTCGACGACCGGATGGCGTCCGCCCTCGATTGCAAACCTCTTCGAGGCATCGACTAGCGGCCGGCAATAGGCCTGTTCATCGGCAAGAAGTGCGAGGCCCGCCGCGACGTCGATGACGGCGAGAGCGCGGGCGCCTGCCTTGATTGCTTCCGCCTCGGCAACGACGGCTTCCGTCATGTGGTCGAAGGCCGCGAGTTCGATGGCAAGCGCCTTGTCGGCGGCGTTGGCAATCCGACTTTCGAGGTCGGCAAGCTCGGTCGTGGTGAACCGCATCGCGTTTGCCATCGTCTGGCGGTGGATGAAACGGCCTTTCGCCTCCGGCGTATCGGTCATCGGCCCGGCATTGCCGGCGGTAACCTCGATGAAGTAGCCGAGGATATTGTTGTGTTTTATCTTCAGTGACTTGATGCCGGTTTCCTCGGCATATTGCAGCTGCAGCCCGGCGATGACGCGGCGCGACTGGTCGCGTAGCGCCCGGACCTCGTCGAGTTCGGCATTGGCGCCGTCGCGCAGGAAGCCGCCGTCGCGCTTCAGCAGCGGCAACTCGTCGCCAAGCGTCTCGGAAAGCAGCGCTGCGAGAGCGGCGGGGAGGGCCTGGAGGCTCGAAAGCGCAAGCTTCAGCTCTTCCGGCAGCAGCGCTTCGGCCAGCAATCGGGCGAGATCGCCCGCAGCACTCAAGCCCTGTCGGATGGCGGCAAGGTCGCGCGGCCCGCCGCGGTCGAGCGCAAGGCGCGAGAGCGCACGCGGCATATCGGGTACATGCTTGAGGTGGTGCCGCAGGTCGCCACAGAGCGACGGCTCCTCCATCAGGAAGCCGATCGAATCCAGCCGCTCATTGATGCGCGCGGGGTCGGTCAGCGGCGACATCAGCCGCTCGGCGAGCAGCCGCGCTCCGCCGCCGGTTACGGTACGGTCGATTGCCTTTAACAGCGAGCCATGGCGGTCGCCGGAGAGCGTGCGGGCAAGTTCGAGATTGGCGCGGGTCGCGGGATCGATGAAGAGCGTTGAAGCGGCGCTCTCGCGTTCCGGGCGCCCGAGTGGCGGCCGTTCGGCGATCTGCGTCTTCTCGACATAGGCCACGGCTGCAGCTGCTGCGGCGAGCTCGGCGCGCGAGAAAGTGCCGAAGCCATCGAGCGTCGAAACGTTGAAATAACGTGCGATCCGCCCTTCGGCAGTGGCGCTGTCGAACAGGACAGCCGGCTGCGGAACGGCCGTGCGACCGAGCACATCGAAGACCGGCTTCAGCTCGGGATCGTGAAAGATCGTGTCCGGCACGATCAGTTCGCGTGGATCGATGCGCAGGATATCGGCAAGCAGCCGCGAGCTTTCGGTCTCGGCCAGCCGGAAAATCCCGGTCGAGATGTCGATCCAGGCAAGTGCCAGCACGGGCTCGGATGCGCCGCGAATCCGGGTAAGCGCCATCAGATAGTTCGATTCCGACGGCGAAAGCAGCTTTTCCTCGGTGATCGTACCCGGCGTCACAAGCCGGATGACGTCGCGTTTCACCACCGATTTGGAGCCACGCTTCTTGGCTTCGGCCGGATCTTCAACCTGCTCGCAGACGGCGACACGAAAGCCGAGCCCGATCAGCTTCTGCAGGTAGTCGTCGGCCGCATGCACCGGCACGCCGCACATTGGAATATCCTGCCCCATATGCTGGCCGCGCTTGGTCAGCGTGATGCCGAGCGCGCGGGAGGCTTCCAGCGCATCCTCGAAGAACAGTTCGTAGAAATCGCCCATGCGATAGAACAGCAGCGAGTCAGGGTTGTTGGCCTTGATCTCGATGAATTGCTCCATCATCGGCGTTGCCGAGGCACGGCTTTCTTCCGTGGCGAGCTCGGCAGCCGAAAAGGCTTCTATTCCAGTGTCTATTCGTTCGTTCACGGAGATGCATTTTTTCCAAAAAAGAGGTGCCAACCCTAGCCGCCCGCCGCTATAGATGACAACCGCGATTGAGGAAGAGCAAGGCGTCACCCACAAGACGTTGGAGGAAAAATGCCCGATACCGAGAAGAAGCAGCGGCCGGTTACATCAGTGACCGACAACGAGGCCCTTGAGTTCCACGCCATGGGGCGGCCCGGAAAGCTGGAGATCAACGCCACGAAGCCGATGGCAACGCAGCGCGATCTGTCGCTCGCCTATTCGCCCGGCGTTGCCGTACCAGTGAAGGCAATCGCCGCCGATCCCGCTACCGCCTACGACTACACGACGCGTGGCAACATGGTCGCGGTGATCTCCAACGGTACGGCAATCCTCGGTCTTGGCAATCTCGGCGCGCTGGCCTCGAAGCCGGTGATGGAGGGCAAATCGGTGCTCTTCAAGCGCTTCGCCGACGTCGATTCCATCGACCTGGAAGTCGACACCGAGAACGTCGACGAGTTCATCAACTGCGTCCGTTTTCTCGGGCCTTCGTTCGGCGGCATCAACCTTGAAGACATCAAGGCGCCCGACTGTTTCATCATCGAGCAGCGCCTGCGCGAGCTGATGGACATTCCGGTCTTTCACGACGACCAGCACGGCACGGCGATCATTGCCGCCGCCGGTCTCATCAACGCGCTGGAATTGACCGGTCGCGACCTGAAGACGACGAAGCTCGTCTGCAACGGCGCGGGTGCAGCAGCGATCGCCTGCGTCGAGCTGATCAAGGCCATGGGCTTCGCGCCCGAAAATATCGTCCTTTGTGACACCAAGGGCGTGATCTACCAGGGCCGCACCGAAGGCATGAATCAGTGGAAGTCGGCGCATGCGGTCAAGACCAAGGCGCGCACGCTCGAGGAAGCGATGAAGGGCGCGGATGTCGTCTTCGGCCTCTCGCAGAAGGGCGCCTTCTCCGACAAGATGATCCGCTCGATGGCCGACCGCCCGATCATTTTCGCCATGGCCAACCCCGATCCTGAGATCACCCCGGAAGAGGTCGCCCGCGTCCGCGACGACGCCATCATGGCAACCGGCCGGTCCGACTATCCGAACCAGGTCAACAACGTCCTGGGCTTCCCCTATATCTTCCGAGGGGCGCTGGACGTTCGCGCCACCACTATCAACGACGCCATGAAGATCGCCGCCGTGCAGGCGCTGGCAAACCTCGCGCGCGAGGACGTGCCGGATGATGTTGTTGCCGCCTATCAGGGCAACCGTCCGCGTTTCGGCGCGCAGTACATCATTCCGGTGCCGTTCGATCCGCGGCTAATTTCGGCGATCCCGGTCGCCGTGGCGCAGGCCGCAATTGATAGCGGCGTCGCCCGCAAGCCGATTACCGACATGGCGGCCTATTCCCGCGAGCTTTCTGCCCGCCGCGATCCCATCGCCTCAACGCTGGCGAGCCTCTACGAGCGCGTTCGTCGCCGTCCGAAACGGGTGGTCTTTGCCGAGGCTGAAGAAGAGCAGGTCATGCGTGCGGCAATGTCCTATGCCAACCAGCAGCTCGGTACGGCGATCCTGCTTGGCCGTGAGGACCTGATTCACGCGACCGCCGAACGCGCCGGCATCGATCTCAATCGGCCGGGACTGGAAATCGTCAATGCACGCATTTCAACCCGTGTCGAAGCCTATATCGACTACCTCTATGCGCGTCTGCAGCGCAAAGGTTACCTGCACCGCGATGCCCAGCGCCTGATCCATCAGGACCGCAACCACTTCGCCGCATGCATGGTGGCGCTGGGCGACGCCGACGGGATGGTTACCGGCATCACGCGCAACTATTCGACGGCGCTCGAAGATGTGCGCCGCTGCATCGACATGAAGCCCGGCCACCGCGTCATCGGTGTATCCATCGCGCTCTGCCGCGGCCGCACCGTTTTCGTCGCCGATACGGCGGTTCACGACATGCCGAATGCCGAGGAACTGGCGGATATCGCTGTGGAAGCCGCAGGCTTCGCACGCCGCATGGGCTATCAGCCGCGTGTCGCGATGCTTGCTTATTCGACCTTCGGCCATCCCTCGGGTGAGCGCTCCGAGCGCGTGCGCGAGGCTGTGAAGATCCTCGACAAGCGACGTGTCGATTTCGAGTATGACGGCGAGATGGCGGCCGACGTGGCGCTGAATCGCAAGGTGATGGAGCAATACCCGTTCTGCCGTTTGTCGGGACCCGCCAACGTGCTGGTCATGCCAGCCTTCCACTCGGCCTCGATCTCCACGAAGATGCTGCAGGAACTTGGCGGCTCGACCGTCATCGGTCCGATTCTCGTCGGCCTCGACAAGGCAGTTCAGATCACCTCGATGGGCGCGAAGGATTCCGACATCGTCAATATGGCCGCAATCGCGGCCTACGCTGGATCGTGAAATAGAAACGGAGCGGGAGGCATTCTCCCGCTCCGTCGTTATATCGGTGGAAAATCAGCTCGCGAACCGTCCGGCGTCGGCGCCGTAGTAGTTCAGGTAGCGATCGGAAATGCTGGCAATCGGCAAAACGATCAAAACATCCGTCGTGTTGAAGGCCTTGTCGACGACGGCGGTCGAGCCGACCATGGCGCCGAGGCGGAGATATCCCTTGATCAACGGCGGCAGGGCCATCAGCGCCCGCTTCGGGTTGACTGCTTCAACCGGCATCAGATCCATGTCGCGTGCCAGGTGCGGAAGGGCGCTGACGGCCCACTCGTCCTTGGCGGCGACGTTGTGATGCAGGAAGGACAGCGCCAGAGCATGGCTTTCCGGGTGGATGCCCGGGAAGGAGGCGCAGCCGAACATGGCGCTCATGCCATGCTTCAGCGCATAGGCCCAGTTGCCCTGCCACAGAAGCTCGACCGTGCGCTTGGTGCGGTAGTCGGGCAGCACGCAGGAGCGGCCGAGCTCCATGAACCGCTTATCCGGGTGGCGGGCAAGCAGCTCGTCGATCGCGAATTCCGAAGCCGAGTAAAAGCCACCATTCGCCATGGCGACTTCCTGTCGCAGCAGGCGATAGGTGCCGACGATCTGATCCTCGCTGTCGCCCTCGATCGAGCGATCGAGCACGAGCAGATGGTCGCAGAATGCGTCGTAGGAATCGAAATCGCGCCTGCGGCGCATGGCCTCCGGCGAAAGCTGTGCACCCATTTCGTCGACGAAGACGCGGAAGCGGACGGCCTGGGCAGCATCGATCTCGCTGGCCGTGCGGGCAAGGCGGGTCTCAAGACTGCCGATGCGGCCAAGAATATCGCCTTCCTTCGGTGCAAGCGTGCTAGACGGCCGATGGATCTCGGCGACGGCGTCACAGTTGAGGGCGTCTACTGGCATGGTGATTCTCCCGTTGCCGGCTTTTGACACGCCATAAAACACTTATATGCGACAGGAAAGTGACATCATACAGCCGCCACAGGCAAGAAGCGTGCCGGTTGTTTGATGGCTTACCGCGCTTCCGCGCGGCGGGCCGAAAGCGCAGCAACAGCTTGGACTTCCGTCAGCAACCTTATCGGGTCAACCGGCTTTACCATGACGCGGTTTGCACCATTCAGCAAGACTTGTCTACGGGATTCGTCGCGCTTGTCGGCGGTCAGCACAATGATCGGGACGGGCGGAACATCAAGCCGGCGCTCATGGCCGCGTAGCCGGCCAAGCATATCGATGCCGTCGCCGCCGGGCATGGAAAGATCGCTGATGACGATATCGGGGCGCACGCTTCCCTCTGACAGCGCACGGTCGAGAAGCATCTCGAAATGTTCGACGTGCTCGACGGCATGGCCGGCCTTTTCGAGCATGGCACGGATGAGCATCGCGTTGATTGGATCGTCTTCCGCCAGCAGAATCCGCAAGCCGCTCTGGATTCCTGCTTCGGGGATGGAGACGCTAAACCCGGGCTGGTTGTCGTTGAGCGCATCGCGCTTCTCCATGCCGCGCATTCGGCCACGCAGCACGTCGATCAGCGATTGCTCTCGCAGCGGCCGTATCAGCCAGGCGTCGAACAGGTCGAGTGCATGGGCGTTTCGCTGTTCCGGGTTGACCAAGAAGATCTTGCGCAGTCCCAATGCCGCGATCTCGGCTCGGTCGGCCAGGTGCTCGGCAAACTCCGCCGACATGCGGTGGTCGACGATGATGTCGGTTGGCCGGCGACCGAGAGAGGCCATCGAAAGCAACATCGCATGTGCACTCGCGCCGTCGGTGACAAGGTGACAATCGCCGCCGAGTGTTGCGATCGTCTCTGATATCGCCATGCGTGCCGCGCCGGCAGGCGCCAGCAGCAGCACGACGCTGCCGGCAAGCACGCCGTTGCGGCGGCCGCGGCTTTCCTCTGGAATGTCGATCGGAAAGCGGATGCTGAACTCGCTGCCGGTTCCTCTCTCGCTGGCGACCGTAAGCGAGCCGCCGAACTCGCGCATGATGCGGGCGGAAATCGAGAGGCCGAGACCTGTCCCGGCGCTCTTCTCGATCGGCGTTCCGCCCTGCTCGAACTCACCAAAGATGCGGTTCTGTTCCTCCTCGGTCATGCCAGGCCCGGTGTCGGTGACGCTGATCAGCACATCGTTGCCCTGCAGCGATGCCCGCACGAAAACGCCGCCTGCCTGCGTGAATTTCACGGCGTTGCCGATGACGTTGAACAACACCTGACGCAGGCGCGCTGGATCGAAGCTCATCAATTCGGGCAGGTCGGAGGAAACAGTGGCGCCGATCTCGATACCTTTTTCATGGGCGCGATGGGCGAGCATTTCGACGACGCTCTCGAGCAGCTTGCGCAGCGATTCGGCTCGCGGCCGCAGTTGAAAGCGACCGACTTCGATGGTCGAGAAGTCGAGCAGGTCCTCGACGAGCTGCGTTAAAGCAAAGCCGGATTGGCGGATGCCTGTAAGATAGTTCTGCTGTTCCTGCGTCAGTCGGGTTTCGGTCAGCAGATGCGTCATGCCGAGGATGCCTGAAAGCGGCGTGCGGATTTCATGGCTGACGGTGGCAAGCAGGCGCGACTTGGCAGCGCTGTTGTATTCGGCCTTCTGCCGGGCCTCCTCGCGGGCTTGCGCGGTCAGTCGCTCTTCGGTCACGTCGCGGGCGATGCTCTGCAGCAGCAATCGTCCATCGCCAGGGTCGCGGGTAACGACGTCACGCCAGAAGTAGATACGCTGGCCTTCGGGCGTCGAGATCTCCACTTCGAAGCGATGCGGTGCCGGGCCGGGACGAAAGGCGATCCCGATCTCCTCACAGGTCAGTCCCTCTGGATTGAGCCTGCCGGTCAGCCGGCGAAACGCCTCGTTGGCGCCGACGATACGCCGGTCCATGTTGCGCGTGACGGTAATGTCTCCAAGCGCATCATGGATATCGGCGAAGAGCGCCGCACCCTGGCTCCATATGGATGAGACGCAGGTGGGGTGCTTGCGCGCGGTTCTCTGCCTGGCAGTCGAAAGAATTGCGAGAAGGACCATAGCGGAAAGCGCAGCGGCGCCGAGGCTGATCGAAAGCAGCAGTGGACCGCCCGCCTGTGCCGCGACGACAACGGCGGAGCCGGCAATAGTTCCAAGGCCGCCCAACCACCATGACAGCAGCTTGCGGCCCACGCGTTCACGTTGGAGTGGTGGAGAAACGACCTCGGTTTGATAAGCAACAGCGTCCGAAATCCGCTCGCCGTCGCGATGAGCGGTAAGCCGCCGGAACGCGGCGGCAAGTCTTTCGTGCAATTGACCGAGACCGTGCATGGTGCCGGGATAGCATAACGGCGGTTCTAAATGCCTTCAGCAAACCGCTAAGATTTTAGCGGTTTGCGTTTTTAGGTTGTATCAGCTCGTCTAGAATCACGCATCCCGCGCCGATCGTGATGAAACTGTCGGCTAGGTTGAAGACGGCGAACGACCATGTCTTGGTATGAAACAGGATGTAGTCGATCACGTGGCCGTAGAGGAAGCGATCGATCAGGTTGCCGAGCGCGCCGGCAATGATCAGCGCATAACCGAGATGGGCGAAGGTGCGTTGCTTGTCGGTGCGGTTCCAGAGCCAGATGACGAAAGCGACGATGATCAGGCGCATGCCGACGATAAACCAGCCGTTCATGCCCGACAGCATCGAGAAGGCGACTCCGAGGTTGTAGGTCCGGTAGAGGGCCAGCATCGGGATGAGATGCACCGGCTCCTGCAGCGGCAGCGTATGGTCGACGACGATCTTGACGATCTGGTCGAGCACGACGGCGATGATGATGAAGATCAGGATCGGCAGGGGCCGGGCAAACAGGGTCCGTCGTTCTAGCGTCTGTTCGGTCATTTGGCCTCGTCGAGTGAGAGGAGATGGCGGCGTGCCTCGAACAGCATGACGGCGCTCGCGACGGCAAGATTAAGCGAGTCGGCGCGGCCCTGCTGCGGAATACGGGCAAGCGCGTCGGCTTCCTTGGCAAGATGCTCCGGCAGACCGGATTGCTCGTTGCCCATCAGGATCACCACCGGCTTCATCTTGTAGTCGATCGTGCGGTAATCGACCGACCCGGCGAGGTGCGTCGCGACGACGGAAACGCCGGCGTGCTTCTTCCAGACAATGAATTCTTCAGGCGTGGCACGCGCAACGGGAACGGCAAACACCGAGCCCATGGTGGCGCGCACCGTTTCGAGCGAGAAGGGATCGGTCGTCTCGCCGACGAGGATGACGCCGGAGGCGCCGGCGGCGTCGGCGGTGCGGATGATCGTGCCGAGATTGCCGGGATCGCGGACGCGATCGAGGGCGATCCAGGTTTCACCCCGCTTCGGGTGGATCTCGCGCAATGCTTTCCAGCGGCTTTCGAAGATGCCGACGACCATCTGCGGATTGTCGCGGCGGGTGATTGACGAGATCACCTTTTCGCTGACCTCGAGCACTAGTCCCCCGGAAGCGACAGTCTTTGCAGCCATCTGCTCGACCAGCGGCTTGCCTTTGGCAGCCTTCGCATAGACCAGCGTGCGGATCGTCCAACCGAGGTCGATCGCATCGATCACCAGCTTCAGCCCTTCAGCCATGAAGGTGCCGCTCTGCTCGCGCGTCTTCTTGTCGCTGAGCGCCTTGATATCCTTGATGATGGGATTGGCGAGTGAGGTGACCTCTTTCACGTGCCCGACTTTATGCGGGCCGTGGCCCTTGTGTTCATGGCTCATTTCGGCACCCAGCGGGAGAAAAGGGAGGTGGAGAGCGCGCGTCCCGGCGCCTTGCCGTCCAGCCCGGCCTCGCGAATGACGAGCTCGCCTGACTCGACCACGCCGCCGGCACCGCGCATCGTCTCGCGCATCAGCTCATGGATCGAATAGAAGCTGGCGCGGATCGAATAGGCGGTCAGCACCAGCCCGACCGCCTTGGGCGACAGGATTTCGCGGCAGATGTCGAGCATGACAGGCAAATGCTCGAACAGATGCCAGACTTCGCCATTCGGCCCACGGCCGAATTTCGGCGGGTCGGTGAGGATGATGTCGTAGCTGTTGCCGCGGCGTTCTTCGCGCTGGATGAACTTCATCGCGTCTTCGCAGATCCAGCGGATCGGCGCCTTCTCCAGCCGGCTCAGCGCCTGGTTTTCGCGCGCCCAGCCGATTGCCTTCTTCGACGCATCGACATGGGTAACCTCTGCGCCCGCTGCCGCCGCAACCAGCGAGGCGACGCCAGTGTAGCCGAAGAGGTTCAGCACCTTTAGCGGTCGTCCGGCGGCTTCGACCTGCTGCTTCATCCAGGTCCAGTGGACGATCTGCTCCGGAAAGACGCCAACATGCCGGAAGGAGGTGAAGCGGCCGAGGAAGTCTACGCCGAGCAGGTTGAGTGGCCAGGTCTCGCCGAGCGCTTCCTTGGGAAAGCGCCAGCGCCCGGTGCCTTCCTCGTCGGTATCGCCGGTGAAGACGGCATCGACCTTTTCCCAGGCCTGCTTTGGCAAGGACGGCTGCCACAGCGCCTGGCCTTCAGGGCGTACGATCCGGTAGGGGCCGTATTGCTCCAGCTTCTCGCCATTGCCGCTGTCGATGAGATGAAAGTCGCCTGCGCCAAGGGATTCGAGAATGACGGGCACGCGTTCGGCCGGACGCTCGCCGGTGCGCTCCATCAGCGGTCGCTCGATTGCCGTCGGCACCGAGGCCGGTTCACGCACCTTTTCGCGCGCTGGCGCAGGCTTGGCAGCGGGTTTTGTCGGTCGCTGGCCACGATCGTCGGCGCGGCGCCCGCCGGAGGGGCCGGCGGCGAATTTCTGGCCCGGCCGGCGTTCTTTCTGTCTCAACGTGATCTTCCGCGTGATTCAATTCGATAGAGCTCGTGCAAATAGCATTCCGTTTCACCTTGGCAAAGCGCTTTCCGGCTGTGATAAATTGAGGCAGGTCGAAATGGGAGGATTTCGGATGGACTTGACCGGCGAAGAACGGATCACCGCACCCCGGGATGTCGTATGGGCAGCGCTCAACGACCCTGAGATATTGAAGCAGTGCATTCCGGGCTGTCAGAGCCTGGAGATGAAATCTCCGACCGAGCTGACAACGGTGGTGAAGGTCAAAATCGGTCCGGTTTCGGCAACGTTTAACGGCGAGGTCTTGCTATCCAACATCAAGGCGCCGGAAAGCTATACGATCTCGGGCGAGGGCAAAGGCGGTATTGCCGGTTTCGCCAAGGGCGGAGCCGACGTCGTGCTGAAGGACGACGGTGGCGAAACAATCCTGCAGTACGAAGCAAAAGCCCAGGTCGGTGGCAAGATCGCGCAGCTAGGCGCGCGATTGATCGATTCGACATCGACGAAGCTGGCGCAGCAGTTCTTTTCCAGTTTCAACGCTGCCGTCAGCGCCAAGGCCGCAGAGTAAGGGTCCAAATTGACAGATTTCTCCATTCAGATGCAGCCGCAATCCGTAAAGTGGACCATCAGATCGCCACGCCAGTCGGACTTGGAAACACTGGCCAGCATTTATCTGGCCGTACGTCGTGAAACCTTCGTGTGGGTCGATCCCTCAAGCTTCCGCCACGAAGATTTCCAAGCCCACACGCAAGGCGAAGATCTATGGCTTGCGGAGGCCCCGAATGGGGAGACCGCAGGCTTCATGACGCTATGGCCGCCGGACGATTTCATTCACATGCTCTATGTCAGCAAATCCTGGCAGGGGCAGGGTGCTGGTGCCGCGCTGCTCACGGCGCTGCCGGATTGGCCGCACAACAGGTATCGATTGAAGTGCTTGGTGAAGAACGGCCGCGCGAAGGCCTTCTATCGTTCCAAGGGGTTCGTCGTTACGGGATCAGGCACATCAGCGGAAGGCGACTACGAGGAGATGAGCTTTTATCCGGGCGCGTAGAATCGGCATTCGCCGACCCTACTGCAACTGCGGCTTCTTGAGGAACGCGTTGCGATCGGCGGACCTGATGCGCAGCCACGCCTCGCGGCCATCGCGCAGAACTCGCATTGGGATTTCCGCGCCCGCGGGTCCGCTGCTCCAGACTTTGCGATAGAAATCGGCGAGTCCATCAACTTCGCCATCGCGGATCTCGGAAATGATGTCGCCCCGCCGCAAGCCGGCGTCAGCCGCCGGGCTTCCCTCGGCCACGCTCATCACGACAACATCGCCATTGCTTTCCGCGGAGAAGGCTCCGAGCCATGGCCGCGGCGGCTTGTTCACGCGGCCGCGGGTCATCAGATCGTCGAGAATTGGCGGAAGCAGGTTGATCGGCACGATCATGTTGATATCGGCGACCTCGTCGTTCTGGCTCATCTGCAGGCGCAATGAACCGATCCCAAGCAATTTGCCCTCGGCGTCAATGAGTGCCGCGCCTCCCCAGGAGGGATGCGCGGGTGTCGTGAAGATCGCCTCCTCAAGCAGATATTCCCAATAGCCGGCGAACTCCTGCTTTGCCACAATCCTGGCTTCCACGAACTGGCCGATGCCGTCCGCCAGCACAACGGGGTCGCCGAGGCTGGCTCCGGTGCCATCGCCGAATTCCAATGCCGGCAGGCCGAGATCGCCCAGCGCCTGAAGCAGCCCGAACCCGGTCTCTTGGTCATAGGCGAGCGGATGGGCTGCGATGACACGCCCGTCAAGCGTGGTCAGCCACACTTCCTCGGCCTCGGTGATCAGGTAGCCGATGGTGAGGACCAGTCCGGGCTCCCTGATGACGACGCCGCTGCCTTCCCGGCGTGTGCCGAGCGTGCCGGCGGTAAAGGCATCTTCCGGAATTGAGGAGCGAACGGCCACAACTGACCGCAGGACTTCGTCGATATTCATAGTCTCATCCTCGCAAGGCGCGGCGCGTGTGTCGCGAAACGACTGTGCCTGGCAGATGTGCAGTGGGGCCTATTTTATATAGCTATGGAGGTGGGTCTGCGGCTGCAAGTGTTTGCGCCCCGGAATTTCAGCCTGCGCTCTAGCCTTCGGCCCTGTCGAGCGCGTCACCGCGACGGCAGCTGCCCGACAATTTCCTCGGCGCGGTTTTTGTGGCGATCCGCCTCTGCCTGCCAGCGAACGGCTTCCTTGGCCTCGGTGCGAGCACGCTTGCGGTATTTGCCCTGGTTCAGCCAGGTGGCCGCCGAGCCGACGACGATGCCGATGATCAGCGCGATGAAGATGAACACGAAGAATGGCGCCGACAGCGAGAGAACTCGGTCTTCCGGCAGGAAGGGATTGAAGGCGAGTGTCACGACCTGTCTGTTGGCGACGCAAAAGACGATCAGAATGATTCCAAATGGCAGAAAAATCAATAGGTTAGTGATCTTTTTCGCCATGCTCGGCCTCCGTATTTCAACGCGCGCCGTCTTTGGCGCGGCGCTTTGCTCTGATCAGCAGGATAGTGGGCCGAGAGCCAAGTTCAAGTGCGGGGTTGCCGCAGGCAGCCATATAGCAGCCATGTCTAAGAGGGATCAATCCTCTTCGTCGGCCTGTCCCGGATTGAGGCGCTCGCGAAGCTCCTTGCCGGTTTTGAAGAAGGGAACCCACTTCTCCTCGACGAAAACGGTATCACCGGTGCGCGGGTTGCGGCCGGAGCGGGACGGGCGATTTTTTACCGAGAACGCACCGAATCCGCGCAGCTCGACGCGGTTACCCGCGGCGAGCGCGTCGGTGATCTCATCGAGCACCGCGTTGACGATATTCTCGACGTCGCGATGGTAAAGATGGGGGTTGCGGGCTGCAACTATCTGCACCAGTTCGGACTTGATCACTTTCGCCCCCTTAAATTATTGATTTCTTATCAGTCATGGCCAACCTGCCAAACTGAAAGGAGCCCGTCAAGGAGCAACTTTTGAGGCAGGATTCCGCCGAGATCGCGAGCCTTGGCAAGATCGTCGTAGCCAAGCAGCGCCAGGATCCGAGACGCGCTGTCTGCGAGCAGGAAGGGTGTGCTGCTCTTCTTGTCCCAATCGACCTCAGGCAGGCTCTTGCTGACCTTGCGTGTCTCAAGATAGGCCCTGATCTCGTCATCCCCGCCAATCTGATCGATCAGCTTTGCCTTGAGCGCCTGACGGCCGGTGAAAATCGTGCCGTCCGCGAGCTTCTGCACCTCGTCGCGTGGCAGTTTGCGCCGCTCGGCGACGAGATCGACGAACCAGCCATAGCTATCGATGATCATGTTGTTAATCATCGCCTTGGCCTCTTCGCTTGCCGGATGGAATGGCGAGGGTTCGGCCTTCAACGGTGACGATTTGATTTCTTCCAGCGAAACGCCGATCTTGTCGAGCAGCGGCTTAACCTGCGGATATTGGAAGATCACCCCGATCGAACCGGTGATCGAACTGTCTCCCGCAATAATCATGTCGCCGGCGGTCGCGATCATATAGCCGGCGGAAGCAGCCAGTGTGCGCACGTCGGATACGACAGGCTTCTTGGCGGCAACGGCGCGGATTGCCTTGAAGACCCGCTCGCCGCCATAAGTGGTGCCGCCGGGCGAGGAAATCGAGACGACGACGGCCTTCACCGCGTCGTTCTTTTCAATCTTCTTCAGCCGCTCCAGGAGTTCGTTATCATCGGTGATCAGCCCGGAAATGGTCACATGGGCGACGTGTGGCCGGCGGGTTGCGATGTCGCCGACGAATGCCCGATAGGCGGCAAAACCCAGTGCTACAAGCAACAATACCGCAACGACGCGCCAGAAACCGACCTTTCGGCGAAGCCTGCGGCGATCGGCGATCATCGAACTGTCCATTCATTCCTCCAGGGGCGGCGAGCACGCGCAATCCCGTAAATCTAGGGCCCGAGCGCCGTTCGGACACGTTGATTTACCACGCGTCGGCGCCTTTCTTGCTTGTTGCAGAAAAAAATCCATATTGGCAAGTCAGTGTAATAATGCGAAACGAACTGTGATCGAGCGCGACAATGCCTATATACGTCGCCTGATCACCGACACGGACCTTGTTTATGCTCAACACTTTGAACACCAGCGGAAAGGCTGACTATGTGAAGCCGGAGCGAAGCGCCTATGGTGCTGCGCGCTTCCATTCCGCGCGCGTGCGCCGCCTGAAGATCATCCTTCCGATCGCTGCCGTTGTGGTGTCGTTGGTCTTTATTGGTGTTTCCGTGGTCCGCACCTATCTGCCGGAGAACATCAAGATCGAGGGTGCAAAGATCGAGAACGGCAAGGTGGTGATGGAGAAGCCCGCAATCTCCGGCCGCAATTCGAATGGGGTCAACTATTCGATGCTGGCCGAACGGGCGCTTCAGGATATCAAGAATCCCAACCTGATGACGCTGGAGAACATCAAGGCTGCGGTACCGATGAAGGACGATCTCATTGCCCGCGTCGAAGCGACGGCTGCAGATTACGACCGTTCGACCGATAATCTCGATGTCAAATCACCCTTTGCCATCCTTTTGAGCAACGGGCTGACAGCCAACTTCCAGAGCGCCAAGGTCGACATTAAGGGCGGGAAGCTCACGAGCGAGGATCCCGTAAGTATTCAGAAAGATGGCGCGTCTATTGTTGCACGCTCGATGAAGATGACGGATAAGGGGCAGACGATCACATTCGAGGGGAATGTACGCATGAATGTCGATCCGTCCGCTATTCACAAACAGGGCACTTAACAGCCGGGTCACCATGACAAACGATTGTCGCATTTCTACCCGCAAGGCGGGAGCAGTATTTCTCAGTGGCGCGGTGGCGCTGCTGCTGTTGGCCGGGGGCGCCCTGGCGCAGGCAACGACCAGCCAGATGGACGGTTTGAAGCTGAACAGTGACGAGCCGATCCAGATCGAGAGCGACAAGCTGGAGATCCACGATCAGGAGCACACGGCCGATTTCACGGGCAATGTGAAGGTGGTGCAGGGTAAGACGACACTGCAGGCCGGACATATGACGGTCTATTACAAGCCGAAGGGCGGCGACGCGAATGCGGCCCCGGCGGATGGCGCCAAGGCCGCTTCGGCCTCGATTTCATCGGGCAACGCCGATATCGATCACATCATCGTGACGGACAAGGTGTTCCTGAACTCAGGCACGCAGACAGCCACGGCCGATAATGGTTCCTTCGACATGACCAAGCAACTTTTCATCCTCAAGGGCGATAAGGTGATCCTTACCGATGGACCGAACGTATTCACGGGTTGCCAGTTGACGGTGCACATGGAGACGGGACAGGCACAGTTGGACAGCTGCGGGGGGCGCGTCCAGATTCAGCTTGATCCGAAGTCACAGAAACAGAACTGACCCCGGCCTTACCACGTGAACTTATTCTCGTTATCGACCATGTTCGGCAGGTCCGGGCACCAAGTGGCTGCAGAGACCCCCGCCGGTGACAAGAGCCGTTACCAGGGCACGCTGATTGCGCGCGGTCTGACCAAGACCTATAGCACCCGGCGTGTCGTGAACGGCGTGTCGCTGGTCGTTCGACGCGGCGAGGCCGTTGGCCTGCTGGGTCCGAACGGCGCCGGCAAGACGACCTGCTTCTATATGATCACCGGGCTTGTGCCCGTTGACGAGGGCACGATCGAGATCGACGGCAATGAGGTTACGACGATGCCGATGTATCGCCGCTCACGGCTGGGCGTCGGCTACCTGCCGCAGGAAGCGTCGATCTTCCGGGGATTGACCGTCGAAGAGAATATTCGCGCCGTTCTGGAAGTGCATATCAACGACAAGGCTGCGCGCGAAAAGAAGCTCGACGAGTTGCTCGATGAGTTTCACATTCGTAAGCTGCGCAAGAGCGCGGCCGTATCGCTTTCCGGCGGCGAGCGTCGCCGCCTCGAGATCGCCCGCGCGCTGGCGACCGATCCTACCTTCATGCTCCTCGACGAGCCGTTCGCGGGCGTCGATCCGATCTCCGTCGCCGACATCCAGCATCTCGTTCATCATCTGACGGCGCGCGGTATCGGCGTGCTGATCACCGACCACAATGTGCGCGAGACGCTGGGGCTGATCGACCGCGCTTATATCATCCATGCCGGCGAAGTCCTGACGCATGGTCGTGCCAACGACATCGTCAACAATCCGGAAGTGCGCCGCCTGTACCTGGGCGACAATTTCAGCCTTTGACGCGCTCCGGCGCCGCGGAAATTCACCTTCTGTGACAGTTCCGCTTGACCAAATAGAATAAAAAAGCAATTTTTGGGCCAACTTGGATTTCCGTGGCCTGAGCCCGTGACAGGACGCGGTTTCCCGGAGGAGACGAACGGGAGTTTCGCGTCCGCTATGGCACTGTCGGCCAATCTTTTCCTGCGCCAGAACCAGTCGCTGGTCATGACACCGCAACTGATGCAGTCCATTCAGTTGCTGCAGATGACGCATTTCGAGCTGACGCAGTTCATTGCCCAGGAAGTCGAAAAGAACCCACTGCTGGAGCTTCCGTCAAATGATGCGGACGTAGGCACCGAGCGCAGTGGAGCGGAAGACGAGGCCTATCCACATCAAGCGGAAGAGTCCTCCGATGACGGTTACGACAGCCGCACCGAGGTTTTGTCGGGCGACTGGTACGAGAGTGGCAACGGCGCCGGTGCAAGCCGCCTCAATGATGAGCTCGACGCCAACTATGCGAACGTCTTTCCCGATGATGGCGCCCCGCAGCGTGCCGATGCTCCCGAGCTGATCAGCCAGTGGAAGTCGATGCCCGGCAACGGCGAAGGGGCAGAGAGCTACGATCTTGATGATTTCGTCGCCGGTCAGATCTCGCTGCGCGATCACCTTGCCCAACAATTGCCCTTTATCCTGCCCGACATGTCCGATCGCCTGATCGCCCAGTACCTCGTCGATCAGCTGGACGAGGCAGGCTATCTCCAGGGCGATGCGACGGAAGCTGCCGATAGGCTGGGCGCGAGCGTTGACGATGTCGAGCGCGTGATCGCCGCCTTGCATACGCTCGATCCGCCCGGTGTTTTCGCCCGCAACCTGGCCGAATGCCTGGCGATCCAGCTTCGGCAGAAGGACCGCTTTGACCCCGCGATGCAGGCGTTGGTCTGCAATCTCGAGTTTCTGGCTCGGCGCGACTTCGCGACGCTGAAGCGGCTTTGCGGCGTGGACGAAGAAGATCTGCTCGATATGCTGGGCGAGATCCGCCAGCTCAATCCGAAGCCGGGCGCCGGCTTCGAAGCCGGAATGTCGGAGGCGATCATGCCCGACGTCGTCGTGCGCGCGGGCTCCGATGGCGGCTGGCTGGTGGAGCTCAATCCGGACACGCTGCCGCGCGTTCTGGTCAATCAAACGTATTTTTCCAAAGTCACGAAGAGTGGTGACGATCACGCCTTTCTGTCGGAATGCCTGCAGACCGCCAATTGGCTGACCCGGAGCCTCGACCAGCGGGCCAAGACGATCATGAAGGTCGCAAGCGAGATCGTTCGACAGCAGGATGCCTTCCTGATGCATGGTGTTGATCACCTGCGGCCGCTCAACCTTAAGACGGTAGCCGACGCCATCAAGATGCACGAATCCACCGTCAGCCGCGTGACGTCAAACAAGTACATGCTGACACCGCGGGGGCTCTTCGAGCTCAAGTATTTCTTCAGCGTCTCGATCAGTGCCGTCGAGGGCGGTGACAGCCATTCGGCCGAGGCCGTGCGCCACAAGATCCGGACGCTGATCTTGCAGGAAAGCCCGGATGCCGTGCTTTCTGATGACGATATCGTCGGTATCCTGAAGCAAGGCGGCGTCGACCTTGCCCGCCGTACAGTGGCCAAGTATCGCGAGGCGATGAGTATTGCTTCGTCCGTCCAGCGCAGGCGGGAGAAGCGGGCTTTGGCGAAGGTCGCCGGCTTTTGACTGTTGCCTGAGGCGACCACCGCGTGTATTCCAACGTTCTAATGCATGTGTCTGTTGACATTTTGGTAACTTCTGGCTAGAAGCGCGCCGCAATTGGCGCTGTGGACAGCGTTGGAAGTTATCCCCATCATCCTCAGGGCGCCTGAAGCCGGGAACTTCGGCCGATCTTGCTTGGGGTCGCGCGAAGTGCTTGGATGAGGGTGAGCCTTGGCGTAGACTGGTACTCGCAAACCATCATAAGAAGGGAAACTCCATGAGTGTGCGTGTATCCGGTAAACATATGGAAATTGGTGACTCGTTCCGTCAGCGGATCGAGGACCAAATCGGTGTCGCCGTCACGAAATACTTCGACGGAGGGTATTCCGGTCAAGTGATCGTGCAGAAGGCCAACGCCCGGTTTTCCGCCGACTGCAAGCTTCATCTCGATAGCGGAGTTGTATTGCATGCCGCCGGGGAGGCGATGGATCCGCAGCTGGCCTTCGATGCAGCGTCCGAACGGATTGAGAAGCGTCTTCGCCGCTACAAGCGCAAACTGAAGGATCACCACTCCGGAAATCAC
Source organism: Rhizobium sp. BK060 (assembly GCF_014193145.1). NCBI lineage: Bacteria > Pseudomonadati > Pseudomonadota > Alphaproteobacteria > Hyphomicrobiales > Rhizobiaceae > Rhizobium > Rhizobium sp. BK060. The sequence continues at coordinate 1,066 of NZ_JACHYW010000019.1, read as the reverse complement.
CAGAATGGTTCTGCGGAAGTCGCGTATACCGTGATGGGTGGGATGTCGGACCACGACGACGAGATTCCGGATGATTTCGCGCCGGCGATTGTCGCCGAAAGCACCAAGCAACTGAAAACAATGTCCGTAGCGACCGCCGTGATGGCGCTCGACATGACGGACGAGCCGCTGCTGCTTTTTCGCAGCCCCGGCAAGGAACAACTAAACATCGTTTATCGTCGGCACGACGGTAACATTGGCTGGATCGATGCAGCCAGCATCAAAAGCTGAGATCGGGGCGAAGGGCGGCAGTTAGGCTGCCGCTCTCCCTTTCTTGGCGCAGAAGGAAAATAAAATGGCATTGGCAGATTTGCTGCAGCAAAATGCGATCATTCCCGCCCTCAGGGTAAATTCCAAGAAACAGCTCCTCCAGGAATTGGCTGCAAAGGCGTCAAAAGTCACAGGGCTTTCGGAGCGGGAAATTTTCGATGTTGTCCTGCAGCGCGAGCGCCTCGGCTCGACCGGCGTCGGAAACGGCATCGCCATCCCGCACGGCAAGCTCGCAAGCGTCCACTCCATCGTCGGCATCTTCGCACGTCTCGATCAGCCGGTGGATTTTGAGGCTCTGGACGATCAGCCCGTGGATCTGGTGTTTCTGCTGCTGGCGCCCGAAGGCGCGGGCGCCGATCACCTCAAGGCTCTGTCGCGCATCGCCCGCGTGCTGCGCGATCATGATCTCGTCGCCAAGCTGCGTGCGACCGACTCCGCTTCGGCGATCTATGCGTTCCTCAATGAGGAGCAGACCTCGAACGCAGCCTAAGCATTCATATTCCAGCAAAAGGCGCCTGATGCTCAGGCGCTTTTTTTCGTTGTGCGCGAGGCATGGCGCGTCGTGGGAGGGCACCGTTTGACCTGGATGGTATCCGGACTGCGACTGATCCGTCGCTACCTGCAGGCTGGGTTGATGACGGGTGGGATGGAAACGGCACGCCGTGAAGGGACCCCGCAAGGGGGTCCCCTTTCGCCGCTGATGTCAAATATCCTGCTTGACGATCTCGACAAGGAACTGGAACGGCGGGGCCACGCC
>NZ_JACHYW010000018.1:0-132632 GCF_014193145.1 Rhizobium sp. BK060 | reverse complement strand
TGGGAGCGTCGTCGGACCGATAGCGGTGCCCAAATCCGATGGATGTTCTCAGTCGACCAAGCGCGCGAAAAAATGGCTAAGTCTTATCCAACACCCCTGCACAGAGGATTTGACGTGTTGGTTGGGTTGCAGCGTGGGCAGGCTGTTGTGGTCGACGAGCAGTTCGATGCTTCGGGCGACTCCGGGCTGCCTTCGGATCAAGCCGGCGTGCTCGAGGGTGCGCACCATCTGGTGGACGGAGGGTGGGGTGACTCCGAAATAGCGTTGCAGGTCGCGTTCGGCGGGCGCGCGTCCGTTGATCTGGCTGTAGGCCCAGATGAAGGCGAGGTACTGGCCCTGCTTTTCGGTGAAACCGGGTGCTGCTGGCGTCTTCCCGTCAAGTAATTGATTCATTTTTCGATTCATCCGGAACCTCCGCAACCGAAGGAGGCTTTCCGGATGAATGTACGCTATCGCGTCGATCTCGACCAACCCGAACGCGACGCACTCACGGCGTTGCTGCGCGGCGGCAAGCATCCGGCGCGAAAGCTCAAGCGGGCGCAGATCCTGCTCGCCGCCGACGCGGGCCTGAGCGACGCGGCCATCGCCGCGACGGTGACGGTCGGCGGCTCCACCGTCTACCGCACCAAGCGTCGCTTCGTGGAGATCGGCCTGGAGGCGGCGCTTAGCGAGGAGCCGCGCCCGGGCGCGGAGCGCAAGCTGACCGGCAAGGAGGAAGCTCTGCTGGTGGCCACCGCCTGCTCCAGCCCGCCGCCGGGCTGCGCCCGCTGGACGCTGGAACTCTTGGCCAATGAGTTCGTCAAGCTGACCGCGCATGAGCAGGTGTCGCGCGAAACGGTGCGCCGGCGCCTGGCCGAGAACGATCTCAAGCCATGGCGCAAGGACATGTGGTGCATTCCCAAGATCGACGCCGAGTATGTCGCGCGCATGGAGGATGTGCTCGACCTCTATGCCGAAGCCTCCGACCCGGCGCGGCCGGTGGTCTGCTTCGACGAAAGCCCGACCCAGCTCGTCGGCGAGGTGCGCCAGCCAATCCCCCCGGCCGAACCTGGAAGGCCGGAACGCTACGACTACGAGTACAAGCGCAATGGCACCGCCAACCTGTTCGTCTTCCTCGACGCCCATCGCTCCTGGCGCAAGGTGAAGGTCACCGAGCGGCGCACGGCCGACGACTTCGCCCACTGCATGCGCGATCTCGTCGATGTCCATTATCCCGAGGCCGACTGCATCCGCGTGGTGCTCGACAATCTGTCGACCCACACACCCGCCGCGCTCTACCAGGCCCTGCCGGCCGAAGAGGCGCGCCGCATCCTGAGAAGGCTGGAATTGCACTACACCCCCAAGCACGCCAGTTGGCTCAACATGGTCGAGATCGAAATCGGCGTCCTGCGCGGCCAATGCCTCGACCGCCGCATCGAAAGCCGCAGCCGCCTCGTTGCCGAGGTCGAAGCCTGGGAACGCCGACGCAACGCAAGCGGCGCTCGCATCAATTGGATGTTCTCTACCGAGCAAGCCCGCGTCAAACTCGCCAAAGCCTATCCAAACCCAACCGCCAAAGAGTCATAACCTCTGTGCAGTGGTACTAGCATGTTCTTGGTCGAGACGACTGATGAACGAGTGAACCTTGCGAAATAAGGAAATTCGGGGAGGCACTGCAATGTGCCCTTGAAGGTCATAAACGGTGGCATCAAGCGGTCCGCCCACAAGCAGCCGCGGGCGCCATAATCAAAAAAGAATCGGAGTGAGCCCTTTGTCATGGCCGGAATCGTCGTGCCTTTAGAGATGTCCGCTGTCCGGCCGCCATGCCAGCCGCGCCGCATCCCATTAAACTTGCGTCAACCCCTGCATGGCATATCTGCCCCGGCAATGCGAAAGGAGACATGCATGGCATTCGTAGGCTTCAAGAACACCCACAACAACGCGATCTATGTCAATCCCGCGCAGGTCCTCTACGTCTCCGCCTTCGAGGAAGATGTCACCATCATCGCCTATGCCGTCGCCGATGCCGGCGGCAAGCCGGTGGTGTCGCATGTCCGCGGCAGCGCCGATTTCGTGCAGCACAAGCTCGGCGGCGCGGCTGCCCGTTAGGATTGCACCTCCTTGCAGGTACGCCCGAGGAAGGGAAGGCGCCGCGGCGGTGCCGTTCCAGCACAGTTTCCGGAAATGGGACAGCCGCGGCGGTGCATGGTTACCATTCGTCAAGTGTCTGAATCTTTGGCCATTCCCGGTACGTAGAATCGCATGCCACAATATTGCCGCTTGCCTTTTGCTTCGAATGCTGTCACCAAATGCGGCTCTCGGGCATTTGCATGCCGGTGACTGGACTGATGTGGTAACGCCTTCCGGCAGGAAGGCAGCGTGGGGGACACCTGCGTGCGTAGACGTTCTTTCCCCGTTCGTGAACTACTCGACTGACCCTTCGTGCGTTGATTTTTCGATGAGAGCGCGCGAAAGCTAAAGCCGTCCATTTCCTCTCGGGGGGATGGATACCAGACAGACTAAGGGAAAAGGACTATCCCAATGGCCACCAAGGGCACCGTAAAATTCTTCAACCAGGACAAGGGTTTTGGTTTCATCACGCCGGAAGGCGGCGCAAAGGACGTTTTCGTCCACATCTCCGCGCTGCAGGCTTCTGGCATCCAGTCGCTACGCGAAGGCCAGCAGGTCACCTTCGACACCGAGCCGGATCGCATGGGCAAGGGCCCGAAGGCCGTCAACATCTCGGCCAACTAATCCAAGTTTCCTGTTTCGGCAGGATGGAACGGCGCTCCGCAAGGGGCGCCGTTTTCGTTTGCTGGGATGGCGGCCGGACCCAAAGGACGCTCGCAAGGTGGCGTGCCACTTGCGGATGCCTCCTGCCCACCTGGACGCCACGGCCGCAGTTGCACCCGTCTCCGGTCAGCTCCCGTTGGCCTTCCACGGACATGCTGTCGCAGACGCAAACATCCCCGCTCCCGACAACGGTGCGATACTCGCTCCGAAGATCCGCGCTTCATTCCCGAACACCGGGGAATCAGGTGCGGACCAAGCCGCTGGAGATGAGAGGGGAGCGTGTGCACACAAGCGGCGAAGAGGCTTCTTCCGCGCAAGGGCGTGTCGCCTGTTTTTCCTTAACTGGCGTGGGAATGCCATCTCGGACAGAGTCTGGCTCAGCAGCCAAGGCACAGCTTCGCCGCCTGCCGCTCGCCGGACACCGGCGCATCGTGCAGGCTCGAGCTACGCGCCGACCGCTTCCCGTGCGCCTTCGAAATCCACCGCCGCAAAGGCGGCTGCGATCACCTCGGGCCCCGCCCCTGCCTTGACCGCATCGGTCGACAGGATCTGCCGGTAGCGCCGCGCGCCGGGCAGCCCGGTAAACAGCCCGACCATGTGCCGCGCCACCTGCTGCAGCCGCCCGCCGTTGGCGATATGGCGCTCGGCATAGGCCATCATCCGGTCGCGGATCTCGCCCCAGTCGGCTGGGTCGGTGGTAGCGCCATAAAAGCGATCATCGACATCGGAAAGAATGGCGGCGTTCTGGTAGGCTGCGCGGCCAAGCATGATGCCGTTGACGTGGTTCAGATGATCGACCGCCTCGTCCAGCGTCTGGATGCCGCCATTGACGCCGATGAAGACATCCGGCCGCGCCTCTTTCATGTGGTAGACGATCTCGTAGTCGAGCGGCGGAATCTCGCGGTTCTCCTTCGGCGACAGGCCCTTCAGCCAGGCCTTGCGGGCGTGGATCCAGATCGCATCGGCACCCGCATCGAGCACCCGGTCTAGAAGATCGGGCAGCGCCGTTTTCGGATCCTGCTCGTCGACGCCGATCCGGCATTTGACGGTGACCGGCACGTCAGCCACCGCCTTCATCGCGCTGACGCAGGCCGCCACGATCTCCGGCGTCAGCATCAGGCAGGCGCCGAACGTGCCAGACTGCACCCGATCGGAGGGGCAGCCGACATTGAGATTGATCTCGTCGTAGCCGTAGGGCGCGGCGATCCGGACCGCCTCGGCAAGCTTGGCCGGATTCGACCCGCCGAGTTGCAGCGCCACCGGATGTTCGGCTGCATCGAAGGACAGCAGCCGCTCGCGGGGCCCATGAATAATCGCATCGGCCACGACCATTTCCGTGTAGAGCAGCGCATTGCGGCTGATCTGCCGGTGAAAATAGCGGCAATGGCGATCAGTCCAGTCGATCATCGGCGCAACCGCGAAGATCGGCCGGTCGGTTTTCAAGGCCTCGGCATAGAAATTGGATGTCGTCATGTCGCGCTCATAGCGCAAAGGCGGGTGAAACGCCAGTTTTCCCCGTGCAGGGCAGCAATGTCAGGATGCAAGGCAACAATGACTGTCGCTTTGACGAACCACGCTTCCCCCTTTGGTTGCTTTCCGTCTAAGATGCCGGGACTCACGAACAGCAAGAGCTCGCAATGTCCCTTCCCGCGACCGTCATCCCGCTTCCGCAACCTGTCTTGCTTCCCGTCAAAGGCACGGTCGAACTCTTCCCGGTGCGCCGCGTCTACTGCGTCGGACGCAACTATGCTGACCATGCGATCGAAATGGGGCATGACCCGAGCCGCGAGCCACCGTTCTTCTTTCAGAAGAATGCCGACAATCTGCTGCCTGAAGGCAAGGATTTCCCCTATCCGCCTCTGTCAAGCGACGTGCATTTCGAGGTCGAGTGCGTGCTGGCGCTAAAGGCTGGCGGCCGGAATATTGCCGCCGACAAGGCGCTCGACTGCGTCTACGGCTACGCCGTCGGCATCGATTTCACGCGTCGCGATCTGCAGGCCGAGGCGAAGAAGCTCGGCCGTCCGTGGGAAGTCGCCAAGGCCTTCGAATATTCGGCACCGGTATCGCCGATCGTCCCGGCAAGCAAGCTTGGCCACCCCTCGGCGGGCCGGATCTGGCTGGATTTGAACGGCAAGCGCGTCCAGGATGGCGATCTCAACCAGATGATCTGGAAAGTGCCGGAGATCATCGCCGAACTGTCAAAGCTCTTCATCCTGGCGCCGGGCGACGTCATCATGACCGGCACACCGGCGGGCGTCGGCGCCGTCAAGAAAGGCGATCGCGTCGATTGCGGCATCGACGGCATCGCCACGCTGTCGATCAACGTGGCCTGAGGGGGAGATGCTATGCCGGTCTATGCGCTTGGCGAATTGACGCCGGACCTGCCGCCGTCAGGCACCTACTGGATCGCGCCTGACGCCCATGTCGTCGGCCAGGTCGCGATCGCTGAGGATGTCGGCATCTGGTTTGGCGCGGTGCTTCGCGGCGACAACGAGCCGATCAGCGTCGGCAAGGCAACCAACATCCAGGAGGGCGCGATGCTGCACACGGATCCGGGCTTTCCCGTGACAATCGGCGAGGGTTGCACCATCGGTCATCACGCCATCGTCCATGGCTGCACGATCGGTGACAATTCCTTGATCGGCATGGGCGCCACAGTGCTCAACGGCGCCAAAATCGGCCGCAACTGCCTGGTTGGCGCCAATGCCCTGATCACCGAGGGCAAGGAGTTTCCCGACAATTCCTTGATCGTCGGCTCTCCGGCACGGGTGGTCCGCACGCTCGACGAAACGGCGATAGCGGGGCTTCGCCGCTCCGCCAAGAAGTACGTCGGCAACTGGCAGCGTTTCGCGCGCGACTTGCGCCCTCTATAACCTTCAGAATAGCAGACCCACGCCGGCCACGTTCTTTTCGGCCGTCTCCACGAGATCGAAGACGGCACCAGGAATCTTCTACGCGGCTGCGTAAATGAGGAGTTCGAATTCGGCCAGCGCGCTGTTGAGATCGAGTTCGAGAAGATGCAGCGTCAGGTCTGCGGCCTTGACGGTAATCGTCTTTGCCACAAGCTGCGCCATGACCTTGGCGGTTTTCTGCGCGATGAAACCCAGCTGGTAGGTCATCTCGTCGCGAATGGCCGTCCATTGCTTCTTTGCCGTTGTGGCAGCGACGGACAGCAGCTCTTCGGCAGCAATCATTGCGAGAACACGGTTGCAGGAAGTTCGCCGTGGCTTAAGCAGCGCAAGCCTCGCACAGACCGCGGATCTCGATCGTGGTCTTCTCTGCCTTGAACTTCTTGCGGCGCGTCCAATCCATCAGGCGGTGATCGACCTCGTGGTCATGGAATTCCATGACATGTCCGCAGCTCTCGCAAATAGCGAAGGCGACGATGCCGTGGCTGTGGCAGTTCTGATCCGGATGCGCGCAGGCGACGAAGGCGTTGATGCTCTCGAGCCGGTGCACGACACCATATTCAAGCAGCTTCTCCAGCGCCCGATAGACCTGCAGCGGCGCACGAAAGCCGTGGTCGCGCAGCTTGTCGAGGATCGTGTAGGCGCTGAGCGGTCCGTCGGCCTTTTCGAGCACCTCGAAGACGAGAGCCTGGTTTTTGGTCAAAGCAGGTGCATTCATGAACGTGGTCCTTCCAAGGCCTGCCCGCGCCCGCGCTTCGGCAGCAGGCTCAGGACGAAGAGGATCAGGGCTGCGACGACGATCGACGGGCCAGAGGGCGTGTCGTAGGTCAGCGAGCCGAACAGACCGCCGACCACGGCAACGGCGCCGATCAGCGAGGCGAAGATGGCCATGACCTCGGGCGTCGAGGCGAAACGGCGCGCTGCGGCCGCCGGGATGATCAGCAGCGAGGTGATCAGCATGATGCCGACGATCTTCATGGCGATGGCGATGACGACGGCCATCAGCAGCATGAAGAAAAGCCGGGCCCGCTCCGGCTGCAGCCCCTCGGCCTCGGCAAGCTCAGGATTGACGGTGGAGGCGAGCAACGGACGCCAGAGCCAGGCGATCGCCGCCAGCACGACGATGCCGCCACCCCAGATCATGACGATATCAGCCTTCGAGACCGCGAGGACGTCGCCGAACAGAAAAGCGATGAGGTCGATGCGCACCCAACTCATGAAGGCGACCATAACGAGACCGATCGCCAGCGTCGCGTGCGACAGGATCCCGAGCAGCGCATCCGCAGACAGCGCCTGACGCTTCTGCAGGAACAACAAGAGGATCGACACCGTCGCGGCGACGAGGAAGACGGCAAGCGTCAGGTTGAACTGCAGAAGCAGCGAGAGCGCAACGCCGAGCAAGGCCGAGTGGGCGATCGTATCGCCGAAATAGGCCATGCGCCGCCAGATGATGAAACAGCCGAGCGGGCCGGTCGTCAGCGCCAGCCCGACGCCGGCAAGGATCGCGCGGACGAAGAAATCGTCAAACATGGCGTTCTCCTGCAGGCTGCCTGTGATCATGATCGTGGTTGTGATCATGACCGTGATCACCTGCATGATGATCACCGGCGGCATGGGGATGGTCGTGACCGTGGCCGGCGTGGTCGTGATGGGTGTGGTCGTGCCCATCGTGGTCGGGATGGTGGCCGTCGTCGGGGTGGCAGTGATCGGTCACCGAACCGTCCGAATGCAGCACCCGGCCATCCGGTAGATGTGTGTGATCGTGGTGATGACTATAGACCGCGAGTGCCTGCGCCGCGCGGCTACCGAACAACCGGACATATTCGGCACTCTGCGTTACTGCCTGCGGCGTGCCGCGGCAGCAGACATGGCCGTTGAGGCAGATAACGGTGTCCGTCGCAGCCATGACGACGTGCAGGTCGTGCGAAATCAGCAGGATGCCGCAGCCGGTCGTGTTGCGGATTGATTGGATCAGATCGTAGATCGCAATCTCGCCCGAGAAATCGACGCCCTGGACGGGTTCGTCAAGGACGAGGAGATCGGGCTTGCGGGCGATCGCGCGCGCCATCAAGGCCCGCTGAAACTCGCCGCCCGAAAGATGCTGTACTTCCGCACCAAGCATATGTGACAGTCCGACCGCATCGAGTGCGGCCGCCATATCACGCTCGGAGAGCGGACCGGTCAGCGTCATCAGCCGGCGAACGGTAAGCGGCAATGTCCAATCGATCGCCAGCCTCTGCGGCACATAGCCGACCTTGAGGCCGGCGGCGCGTTCCACCTCGCCCTCGTCGGGCTTCAGCACGCCGATCGCCGTCTTTACCGTCGTCGATTTGCCCGAGCCGTTGGGGCCGATCAGCGTGACGATCTCGCCGCGCGAGACGGAGAAATCCACACCGCGCACGAGCCAGCGGCCGTTCCTTCGAACGCCGACATTGAAAAGCGAGACCAATGGCTTCGCTTCGGAATTTGCGGGAGAGAACATCATTTTTCCGAATGTGCTGTTGCGACTTGCTATTGCACACGTTATAGCATAACGCAATTGATGTAATAACATTACAATTGCAATTCAAGCGGAGCACACCGATGAAATTCGCGATGGCCCTTACCCTCGCAGTCCCCGCCATGCTGTTTGCCGAGGCGGGCAGAACGGCGGATGCGCCTGTCGTCGTGACCTCGATCAAACCGGTGCACTCCCTCGTATCGGCTATCATGCAGGGCGTCGGTACACCCGAGCTGATCGTCGACGGCGCCGCCTCCCCGCATACCTACAACATGAAGCCGTCGAACGCGCGCGCGCTTCAGAATGCCAAGGTCGTGTTCTGGGTCGGCCCCGGACTTGAAGCGTTTCTGGAGAAGCCTCTGGAGGCGATCGGGTCTGATGCCGTCGTCGCCGAGCTCGACAAGGCGCCGGGCCTTACGAAGCTTAAATTCCGGGAAGGCGGTGCCTTCGAGCCGCACGATGACGGCGACCATGACGAAGCCGCCCATGCGGGCGCCGATCATGACCACGATCATGGGGCCTTCGACACCCACCTCTGGCTCGATCCACAAAATGCCAAGGCGATGGCAGCCGAGATCACCACCACTCTCGTCGCGGCCGACCCTGCCAACGCCCTCACCTACCAGGCCAACGCCAAGACGCTGGACGACAGGCTCGACGCGCTGGACAAGGAAATCACCGGCATCGTGTCACCGGTCAGGGACAAGCCGTTCATCGTCTTCCACGATGCCTACCAGTATTTCGAGAACCGCTATCATGTGCGGGTCGCCGGCTCGATCACCGTCAGCCCCGAAACGATCCCCGGCGCGGAACGCATTGCGGAGATCCACAAGAAGGTCGGCGAACTCGGCGCCACCTGCGTTTTCGCCGAACCGCAGTTCCAGCCGCGATTGGTCGATGTCGTGATCGAGGGAACCAAGGCGAAGGCCGGTGTGCTCGATCCGGAGGCAGCCACGCTCGACGCTGGACCAGATCTCTATTTCAACCTCATGCGCGGTATCGCCAAGAGCATGAAGGACTGCCTCTCGCGAGAAAGCTGAGAGGCGGCGAAGGCGGACCTCACAGTCCGCCTTTTTCAGCACAAGAGCTGTAATTGTATAACATCTCAGAGGCATGAATGGATACGAAGCTTCCCGTAACGGTGTTGTCGGGCTTTCTTGGCGCCGGCAAGACCACGCTGCTCAACCACATCCTTGGAAACCGGCAGGGGCTGCGGGTCGCCGTGATCGTCAATGACATGAGCGAGGTGAACATCGACGCCGCCCTCGTGCGAGACGGTGGCGCCAACCTGTCGCGAACCGACGAACAGCTGGTGGAGATGACGAACGGCTGCATCTGCTGCACACTGCGTGACGATCTGCTGAAGGAGGTCCGCCACCTGGCGGAACAGGGACGCTTCGACTATCTCCTGATCGAATCGACCGGTATTGCCGAACCTCTGCCGGTCGCGACCACCTTCGAGTTCCGCGATGAGAATGGCGCAAGCCTCTCCGACATCGCCAAGCTCGATACGATGGTGACGGTGGTCGATGCCGCGAACTTGCTCTCGGACTATGCATCCGCAGACTTTCTGGCAGATCGCGGCGAAACCGCAGGCGATGGCGACAATCGCACGATCATCGATCTGCTGGTAGAGCAGATCGAATTCGCCGATGTGATCATCCTCAACAAGATCGGCACAGCGACGCCGGCCGAGTGTCAGGCCGCGCGCCAGATCATCGTCGGGCTCAATCCCGACGCAAGGTTGATCGAGACCGACTTCGGCCAAGTGGAGCTCGGTGAAGTGCTCGGAACGGGACGCTTCGACATCGAACGCGCCGAAACGCATCCGCTCTGGTACAAGGAGCTGCACGGCTCCTCCGAACATATGCCGGAGACCGAGGAATACGGTATCCGCTCCTTTGTCTATCGCGAAAGGCGGCCCTTCGACCCTGCCAAGCTACAGCGCTTCTTCGACACCGCCTGGCCCGGCGTCGTCAGAGCGAAAGGCTTCTTCTGGCTGGCGACGCGCCCGCACCATGTCGGTGAAGTCAGCCAGGCCGGGGCACTCCTGCGGACGGGCAAGATGGGGCTCTGGTGGGCGTCGGTGCCGCGTGAGCGATGGCCGGACGATGAACGCTTCCTGAAGGCCGTATCGCCCTACCTCGACCCCGTCTGGGGTGACCGCCGGCAAGAGATCGTCTTCATCGGTAGCGATCCGATGGACGAGGACTGGATACGGCAGCAGCTCGACGGCTGCCTTGTAGCGGACGAGACCTTTGCGCCGGAAAAGTGGCGCGGGCTGCCGGATCCCTTTGCCAGCTGGGGAGAGCGCGGAGCGTGACGACACAAGCTCCCAAAGCCTATCGCTGCCGATGTGAGGAATGTCAGCCTCTTGCGCCGATCGAGGGATTGGCCGCGCCGCAAGCAGTGGAAGCGGAAGCAGGCGCCATCAGTCGGCTGGCCGCCGTCGTGCAGCGGCTCCTTGACTCACGCAAACAAGCACCCGATTGAATCAGAAGGGCGGCATCGAAGCCGCCCTTTCCGGATATTGGCGTTGCCGCTTAGCGAATATTCGCGATCACGCCGTTGACCGAGCCAATGAGCAGGAAGTCGTTATCGACCTGCACCCACCGATAGCCGCGCGGCGGAGCCGACAGGCGGTAGCGATGATAATCGCGCACGTCGCGCATATGGCGGCGCTCCGCCGACGTCATGCGATGGCCGCGGCTCCACTTGTACTTCTTAACGTGAACGTCGCGCTCCACGACAACGGGCCGACGATGATCCTGGGCGCTCGCTTCGGTCGTCGCCAGCAGCGGGGCGGCAATCACGGTAGCGGCAAGAAGGAGGGTGGTGAGCTTTTTCATTGGGAGGTTCCTCGTGTTGAACACGCCCCGAACCTAGGCCAAAAAAGATGAACCGAAACTGAAACTTAAGTTAAACTTCTGTAATCATAACACATACTTAAAAGCATCTTCTAAATTAAGAAATGCGACATCGCCCGGCATTTTCGGGCGATGTCGGTGCCTCTATCAAAGCTCTTCGTAGTTGAACCAGTCGAAGTCTGCCGTTCTTGCGCGGCCCGACGTATCGAAGGCGAAGACCCCGGCGAAGGCGCCCGTAAACGAGCCGTGCTCGCCGCGCCCGCCTTCATCTGACACGACGCCCGCATCGAGCACGGGACCGATCGGCTGCCATGCCCCCTTGCCTTCCGTCTGCCAGAAGAACTGCAGGTCGTTGTCCCTGATCTCCATGGAAAGCTGCACGCGCCCCTCCGCCGGAATGGCGACGCCGCTGCCTGCCGGGAAGCTGAGGCGGCTGTGTGGGTAATCGCCGTCACAGGAAAAGATCGTGACGCAGCGCCCTAGCTTTTCATGCAGGGTCACGCCGATCGCATGGAACTTGTGCCTGTTGTAATAGTGGGTCAGGCCGGCAACCTGCTGGTAGGTGACGGGATCGAACTCGACGACCGTCTCCGCCCGAAAGCTGTGGTGCTCCTGGCGACGGGCGACGAGAGATTGCTCGAACCACGAGCCGATGCTTTCGCGCGCGATCAGTCTGAGGTGCCCTGCCCGGTCGGTCAGGTTGAAGATGCGCTCCGGCTTCGGCGTGCGTAGCCACTGAAAGTCAGCAGGCAGGCTGCCGCCATCGAAGCTGTATTCGCTGCGCATCGGCTTCTCGACGGGCACGGCGCCAGCCAGTCCCGGCACGGTGACATCTGGAACGGTCGTGCCGTTTTCAAGATAGAGCCACCCATCCTCCTTCCAGACGCACTTCTGCAGGCAGGTTTCGCGACCGAGCGTGCAGCGGCGCTTCGGCGGCATCGGCCGACCGCAGAGATGCGTGTGATAGACCTGACCATCCGGCGTTTCGACATATTGGCCGTGCCCTGCCCGCTGCAGAATGGCTTCGGGATGATCCTTCGAGGTAATCAGATGCTTGTTCGGGTGCATCTCATAGGGACCGTCGATCGCGCGCGAACGGGCCATTGTCACCGCATGATCGTAACCGGTGCCGCCCTCGGCCGTCGTCAGATAGTAATAGCCGTTGCGCTTGAAGAGATGCGGTCCTTCGACAAGCCCAAGCGGGCTGCCGGCGAAGATGTTCTTGATTGGCCCCTTCAGCGATTGTGTTACCGCATCCCATTCCTGCATCAGGATACCGTCGAACGCCGGCGACTTCGGCGCACCGCCGAAGCTCTCGGTGCGCTGATTCCACTGCATGTTGAGGAACCACTTGCGGCCATCGTCATCGTGGAACAGTGATGGGTCGAAGCCGGAAGAATTCACGTAGACCGGCTCGGACCATTCACCCTCAATATCAGGCGAAGTCACGATGTAGTTGTGCGCATCCTTGAAGTTGCCGTCGAAGCGCTTGACGTCGGTATAAACCAGCCAGAACAGCCCATCGGCATAGGACAGACAGGGCGCCCAGACGCCGCAACTATCGGGATTGCCGCGCATGTCGAGCTGCGACTGACGCTCGAGCGGCCGCCGCACCATCGTCCAGTTCACGAGATCGCGCGAATGATGGATCTGGACGCCGGGATACCATTCGAAGGTCGAGGTTGCGATGTAATAGTCGTCCCCGACGCGGCAGATCGATGGATCCGGGTTGAAGCCCGGCAGGATCGGGTTGCGGATCATTGGTGAAATTTCCTCCCTGAAATACCCACACAGCTTGCGGCACGTACATCAAAACTCAATAGAAAAAACGCCCGGAACGTGGGTTCCAGGCACTTCGGTTTATTCGCGTTCCGCAGACTTGGCCCAGAGATTGATGTCGGCCTCGCGGGCGTAGCCATCGATCTCCTTGAGTTCCTCGGCCGTGAAGTCGAGATTGTCGAGCGCTTTGACACAATCGACGATTTGCGACGAGCGGCTGGCGCCGATCAGCGCCGACGTCACCCGGTCGCCACGCAGCACCCAGGCGATCGCCATCTGTGCCAGCGTCTGGCCGCGGCGCTCCGCGATCTCGTTGAGCTTGCGGATGTTGTCGATGATCTGAGGACGGATGAACTCCTTCTTCAGGAAGTGGTTCTGGGCCGCACGGCTGTCCTGAGGGATGCCGCCGAGGTACTTCGTCGTCAGCATGCCCTGCGCCAGCGGCGAGAACACGATCGAGCCCATACCGACGTCATCGAGCGTGTCGAGCAGCTTGTCGTCCTCGACCCAGCGGTTGAGCATCGAATAGCTCGGCTGGTGGATCAGGCAAGGCGTGCCAAGGTCCTTCAGGATCGCTGCCGCCTCACGGGTACGCTGCGAATTATAGGACGAGATGCCGACATAGAGCGCGCGGCCGGAGCGCACGATATGGTCGAGTGCGCCGCATGTCTCTTCCAGCGGCGTATTCGGATCGAAGCGGTGCGAATAGAAGATATCGACATAGTCGAGGCCCATGCGCTTCAGGCTCTGGTCGCACGAGGCGATCAGGTACTTGCGGCTGCCCCACTCGCCGTAAGGACCGGGCCACATGTCGTAGCCAGCCTTGGACGAGATGATCAGTTGGTCACGCAGACCTGAAAATTCGGTGCGCAGGATTTCGCCGAAGGCGGTCTCGGCTCTGCCAGGAGGCGGGCCGTAGTTGTTGGCGAGGTCGAAATGGGTGATGCCGAGATCGAAGGCGGTGCGGCACATGTCGATCTTGCGGTCATGCGGCGTGTCACCGCCGAAATTGTGCCAGAGGCCGAGGGAGACGGCCGGCAGCTTCAGGCCTGAACGGCCCGTGCGGTTATACTTCATCTTTGAATAGCGGTCGGAAACCGGTTGCCAGCTCATAATTCTGATCCTTTAAGCAAAAAGGCGCGGGCTCGTCGCCCGCGCCGGACCATAGTCCTTTGGACGCTTACTTCAAGAGCGCCTGTGCCTCTTCGATGCCGAGGGCGGCCGGCTGCGTGCAGGTCGTCGTCAGCTCGATGAAGCGGCCTTCCTCGCCCGACTTCAGGATCGAAGTCATGACGTCGACGCCGTGCAGCGTGCGATCGAGCGAGCAACGCGCATCGCGGCCCTCGATGATCGCCATCGCCATGTCGGCGAGACCTGCGGTGCGGTAGTTGGCGCGCGGTCCCTGCGGGCTTTCCTGGTTGAAGATCCCGAACGGATGCTCCCAGCCGTCCAGCGCCTTGATCTCCTTGTCGCGGCCGCTGGCCTCGACGACACCGCCGAAAAAGTTCGGGTCCGGGACGTAGAGCGAACCGTCGGTGCCGTAGAGCTCCATGTTGGCATGGCGGTGAGACCAGACGTCCCAGCTCGCCGTCAGCGTGACGGTCGCGCCGCTGACGAATTCGAGGATCGCCTGGATCGTCGTCGGCGTCTTGACCGGGATGATCTCGCCATGACGCGGCTGGCTGGTGATCGTACGGGTGTCGGACGCCATGGAGGTCATGGCGCCGACGCGCTTCACCGGACCGATCAGGTTGATCAGGTTGGCGATGTAGTAAGGGCCGAGATCGAGGATCGGACCGCCGCCGGGCAGGAAGAAGAAGTCCGGGTTTGGATGCCACATCTCCATGCCCGGGCTCATGACATAGCACGCACCCGAGGTGACGCGGCCGATGCCGCCTTCGTCGATGTACTTGCGGGCAAGCTGATGCGCGCCGCCGAGGAAGGTATCCGGAGCGCAACCGACGGAGAGGTTCTTCTCCTTGGCGATGCGGCGCAGCTCTTCACCCTGCTCGAGGGTGAGAACCAGCGGCTTTTCCGAATAGACATGCTTGCCGGCTTCGAGGATCGCCTTCGAGACCGGAAAATGCGCGTCGGGGATGGTGAGGTTGACGATGACGTCGATCTCGTCATTGGCGAGAAGCTCGTCGATCGTCTGCGCTTTGACGCCATATTCTTCCGCGCGGGCCTGGGCGGCCTGCACGTTGATATCGGCGCAGGCCAGAACCTTCAGCCCCTTGAAAAGGGGCGAAAGCGAAAAGTAGGTGGTGGAGATATTGCCGCATCCGATGATGCCGACGCCAAGTTCCTTGGTCATGATGTGCCTCAGTATGTCTTGAAGGATGCGATCGAGCGGGTGATCAGGCGATCGACATCAGCCGGGTTGTCGTGCTCGACGACGTAGTGCTTGGTCTTGGTGCCCGTGAGGGCTGCGACGAGCTTTGCCCAAGGCAGCGTCCCGTGGCCGACATCGGCCCAGCCATCCTCGTTCTTGTTCTCGCCTGCCGGCGCAATGTCCTTGACATGAGCCGAGGTGATCCGAGACCCGAGCTTTTCGATCCAGGCGAACGGATCGGCACCGCCACGAACGACCCAGGCGATATCGGCTTCCCAGGAAATATCAGGCGCGCCTTCGAAGATGCGCTCGATCGGCAGAGAACCGTCGGCAAGCTTCGCGAACTCAAAATCGTGGTTGTGCCAGCCGAACTCATAGCCCGCATCCTTGTAGGGCTTGCTCATTTC
Organism: Rhizobium sp. BK060; assembly: GCF_014193145.1. Taxonomy (NCBI): domain Bacteria; kingdom Pseudomonadati; phylum Pseudomonadota; class Alphaproteobacteria; order Hyphomicrobiales; family Rhizobiaceae; genus Rhizobium; species Rhizobium sp. BK060. The sequence continues at coordinate 117,066 of NZ_JACHYW010000018.1, read as the reverse complement.
CTGCAGGCGCTTGCCGAATGCCAGCCAGCCGGCAGCATCGGTCGGACGCTGATCGGCCGCCAGGTGGGGAGCATAGATCGAGTCCATGCCGAGGATCTTGGCAATATTCAGCGACTTCTTGACTTCGCCGTCGAGGAAATCGGGACTGAAATGTCCGCTGGCCATGACAAGGCCGTTCTTGTCGAGTTCCGCACGCAGGCTCTTCAGGCCGGCATCGTCGAGATCCGCGTAGATGCCGCCAAAGCCTTCGACTTCCTGATAGCCGGCCTTGCCGAGCTTTTCGAAGATCGCAGAATAGGGCTGGAAGTTACGGGCGCTGTAAAGCTGAAAACTCAGTTTCGTCATCATTCCTCCTCGGGCCTCGTGCCCTTTGCATTTCAGTCAGGATCAATCCACGGACTGGCAGGATTGCAGGTCGTAGAAACGGAAGTCCGGCAGTGCGTCGCTCTCCAGCGACTTGGCCGGGGTGAAGGTAATGCGGCGCGTCTCGCCCGCCGCCAGATCGAAGGCATTGTCGGAATACTTGCCGTCGGTGTCGGTCTCGATCATCACGAAGAGCGCCAGTCCCTTGGCGGTGACGTTGAGGCAGACGGAGCCATCCTCCTCGACATATTCGTGCGTCACCATCAGGCCTGCCGGCTCCAGCTCCAAGGCCTTGTAGGTGCCGTGGACATAGTGCCCCTCGCCGCCCATGCCGTTCGACGCCGTGAAGCGCCAGGCAAGCAATGTACCCGTCGGTAGATCCGCCACGTCGATGGTTGCGGCGGTAACTGCCGCATCAGGCGTGCAGACCGCCTGAACATCCTTCAGGTGCTTGCGCTCGCCCTTCATGTCGAGCACCGAGATCGACAGATCGACGCTGACTTCGGCCAGCGTGTCGTTGACCAGCGAAAAGCGGATCGTCTTGCTGTCCTCATCGGGAATCGCCGCCACAGCGACCGGCTGGAAGAAGCGCTTGACGAGATAGTGCATCGCCTTCCAGCGACCGCCGTAATCAAGGCTCGACCAAGAGGCAACCGGCCATGTGTCGTTGAGCTGCCAGTAGATCGTGCCCATGCAATGCGGCTTCAGCGAGCGCCAGTATTCCACCGCCGTCTTGATTGCGATACCCTGCTGGATCTGGCTGAGATAGACGAAGTTCGGGAAATCCTTCGGGAAGCGGAAGTAGCGGAACATCGTCCCGGCAATGCGCTCATTGCCGCCGGCATTCTTCTGGTGCAGCTCCATGACCGGCGACGCGACGTTCATATCCTTGGCGTCGGCATAGGTCTTGATGACGGGCAGCGACGTATAGGACTGGAAGCCGAACTCCGAGCAGAAGCGCGGGCGCACCGTGCGATAGTTGTCGAACGACTTGTTCTCGTGCCAGACCGACCAGTAGTGCATGTCGCCGGAACCGTCGGCATGCCAGGCATCGCCGAAATCGAGATAGCCGGACGCCGGGCTCGACGGCCACCAGATCGCGTCCGGCGCCGCCTTCTTCATCGCCTGCTCGATCGTCCGGTTGAGGCGGTCGTAGGAAACGAGGTAGCGGTCGCGGTCCTTCCGTGATTCCTCGAACCAGGTCAGTGCGCCGACGAGCTCGTTGTCACCGCACCACAGCGCGATCGACGGATGCGAGTTCAGGCGGCGGACCTGATAGTCGACCTCGAGCGTGACGTTGTCGAGGAAGTCCTCGGTTGAGGGATAAAGATTGCAGGCGAACATGAAGTCCTGCCAGATCATCAGGCCGAGCCGATCGCACAGATCGTAGAAATGGTCGTGCTCGTAAAAGCCGCCGCCCCAGACGCGGATCATGTTCATGTTGGCGGCCTTGGCCGACTGCAGCAGATCCTTGCTCTTCTCAGGGCTCGACAGCGAGAAAAGCGCGTCGGCCGGGATCCAGTTGGCACCGCGGCAGAAGATTTCGCGGCCGTTGACCTTCAACGCGAAACGGCTGCCGGCAGCATCGGGTGTCGTGATGAGTTCGACCGTGCGAAGGCCGATGTGCTTGGTCACCGCATCCGTCGGCAAATCGACCGTCAGTGCATATAGCGCCTGCTCGCCGCTGCCCGCCGGCCACCAGAGCCGCGGCTTGTCGATTTCGAAGACATGATTGACCACCGTCTCGCCGGCACCAACGCCGACGTCGAGACGAACGCGCTCACCATCGAGCGAGAAATGGACCGGCACGATGCCGGGGTTCTTGGCAAACAACGTCGCGCTGACCTGCAGATCCACGGAACCGTTGAGATTGTGCACCTGCCGCGTCGTGACGTGCTCGATGCGAGCCGTCTCGAGCTTGCGCAACGCGATCGTGCCGTAGAGCCCAAGGGGGGCAATCGCGATGTTCCAGTCCCAGCCGAAATGGCACTGTGGCTTGCGCAGCATGTTGCCGTTGGGGATAGGCGAATTGCCTGTCGAATAGGGAATATAGAAGGGCTGCCTAGCCTGCCGGTCGGCGCCGGCCGCAATGCTCGAATGCAGGACGACGCGAATAACATTGTCGCCGGCCTTCAACTGGCCGCCGACGTCAGGTCGATAGCGCCGAAAGCTGTTATCTGCGAGCAGAACCGGCGAGCCGTTGATGAAGACGGCAGCCACCGTATCGAGATAGTCGATGTCGAGATACCAGTCGCCATCCGGCTCCGACAGCGTGAAGCTACGCTCGAGCACCCAGTCGCGATGCGCCACCCACTGAACGACTTCCTCGTTGCGGCCGAAAAATGGATCGGGAATGAGCTCGGCGGCATGCAGGGCCGTGTGCACATCGCCCGGCAGCTTAATCGATGTCGTGACTTCGCCATCGGCTGAAGTGAGCGTCCACGATCCTGATAGGTCGAGGTTAAACCCATTTGTCGGCAAGAATGTCATAGTATTATCCCGATCGGGCCGCGCTTGGGAATGCCCGCACCCGCGAGCCGCAGCCGAACTTGGTGGCCAGGTGGCCGATTAGACGAACGGGCGGAACCGAAGCTCCGCCCGCATTGCGGTTTCTAAAGGCGAAGCTCGGTCTCGGCATCGAAGATCGACGCCAGCGACATGTCGAAGCCGAGCTTGACAGCCGAGCCCGGGCTGAAGCGGCGTGCGCCATTGATGCGCACCGACATCGTGTGGCCGGCATGCTTCAGCCAGAGCAGGTTATCGGCGCCCATCGGTTCCTCAATGTCGACGGTTGCATCGTGAACCTCAGCACCGAGATTCTCGTTGACCTTCACATGCTCCGGACGAACGCCGAGGATGACCTTGCGCCCGGCCTGCAGCACTTCGGGCGTTTCATAGTCTGCGACAGAGAAATTCACGCCGTTGGCAGTGAAGAACGTCTGGTCGCCCTGCTTGGCGATCTCGCCGTGCAGGAAATTCATCGACGGCGATCCAATGAAGCCGGCAACGAAGAGATTGCGTGGCTTGTTGTAGATCGTCGTCGGATCGGCGAGTTGCTGGATGATGCCGCTCTTCATGATCGCGATGCGGTCGGCCAAGGTCAGCGCTTCGATCTGGTCGTGCGTGACGTAGATCATCGTATTGTTCAGCGACTGGTGCAGACGCTTGATTTCGACACGCAGTTCCGAGCGCAGCTTGGCGTCGAGGTTCGACAGCGGTTCGTCGAACAGGAACACGTCCACATCGCGCACCAGGGCGCGGCCGATCGCGACGCGCTGGCGTTGGCCGCCCGAAAGCTCGGCCGGCTTGCGCTTCAGGAGCGGCTGGATCTGCAGGATCTCGGCGGCACGCGCAACGCGCTTGTCGATTTCCTGCTGCGGCACCTTGGCAACCTGAAGACCGAAGGACAGGTTTTTCTCGACGCTCATCTGCGGATAGAGCGCGTAGGACTGGAACACCATACCGATGCCGCGGTCCTTGGGCTCCTCCCAGGTGACATTCTTGCCCTTAATGAAGATCTGACCGTCCGACGCATCGAGCAGACCGGCGATGCAGTTCAGCAAAGTGGACTTGCCGCAGCCTGAAGAGCCGAGCAGTACGAGGAATTCGCCGTTGTTGATTTCGAGATTGAGGTCTTTGAGCACGCTGACCGCGCCGAAATTCAACGAAAGATCTCTGATGGAAACGCTCGAATTCATGGATCAGCCTTTCACTGCGCCGGCGGCGATGCCACGGACGAAAAGTCGTCCCGACACGAAATAGACAACGAGCGGCACCAGACCCGTGAGGATAGTTGCGGCCATATTGACGTTGTATTCCTTCACGCCTTGGACAGAATTGACGATGTTGTTGAGCTGCACGGTCATTGGATAGGTGTCAGGCCTTGTGAAGACGACACCGAACAGGAAGTCGTTCCAGATACCGGTGACCTGCAGGATCATGGCGACGACGAAGATCGGCAGCGACATGGGCAGCATGATCTTGAAGAAGATCTGCCAGAAGCCTGCCCCGTCGATACGCGCAGCCTTGAAAAGTTCCTGCGGCAGCGACGCGAAGTAGTTGCGGAACAGCAGCGTCAGGATCGGCATGCCGAAGATGCTGTGCACGACAATCAGCCCCGTCAGCGTTCCGTAGATGCCGATCTCGCGCAGCACGATGACGATCGGATAGATCATGACCTGATAGGGAATGAATGCACCGACGACGAGGATCGAGAAGAAGAGTTCTGATCCCTTGAATCGCCAGTTGGCGAGCGCGTAGCCGTTGACAGAGGCAATGGCGATCGAGACGATCACCGAAGGAACCGTGATGCGCACCGAATTCCAGAAGCCGCGCGAGAGGCCATCGCAGTTGAGACCCGTGCAGGCGGTCGCCCACGCCTTTACCCAGGGCTCGAAGGTGATTTCGAGCGGCGGTGCGAAGATGTTGCCAAGCCGGATTTCCGGCATGCCCTTCAGCGACGTCACGATCATCACGTAGAGCGGAAGCAGGTAATAGGCCGCGGCGACGAAAAGCGTGCCGTAGAGCATGATGTTGCGCGGAGAGATCACCCGCTTCGGCTTCGGGCCGCTAGGGCCGGAGACGGACTTGTCGGAGATGCGACCATCGGCAGTCTTGAGAGCAATAGCATCAGGCACGTTTACGCCCTCCGAATTCCAGATAGGCCCAGGGAATGATGATGATCGCAACGGTGATCAGCATCATGGTCGAGGCAGCAAAGCCCTGCCCCAGATTCTGAGCCTGGAACATGTAGTCGTAGACGTATTTCGCGGGCACCTCCGACGCGATGCCGGGACCGCCGCTGGTCTGCGCCACCACGAGGTCATAGACCTTGACGATGCCGCTGGCGATGATGACGAGCGTCGTGATGAAGACAGGCCGCATCATCGGAATGACGATGAAGAGATAGGTCTTCCACATCGGGATGCCGTCGACGCGCGCAGCCTTCCAGATGTCTTCATCAATACCGCGCAGACCGGCGAGCATCAGGCACATGACAAGACCCGTGCCTTGCCAGAGGGCGGCAATCAGGATGCCGTAGATGACGATACTTGGCGTATAGAGCGGGTCAAAGGTGAAGCTCGTCCAGCCGAGCGAGCGCACCACCGACTGGACGCCGAATTCGGGGTTGAGCACCCACTGCCACACAAGGCCCGTCACGATGAAGGACAGGGCGAACGGATAGAGAAAGATCGTCCGGAACGTATTCTCGAACCGGATCTTCTGATCCATCAGCGCCGCCAGCACGAAACCGATCACCAGGCTGAAGATAAGAGAGAGAACGCCGTAGACAGCGAGGTTCTCGATGGAGACGATCCAGCGCGGAGCAGCCCAAAGGCGCTTGTATTGATCGAAACCGACGAAGCTCAACCGCGGAAGGAGCTTCGAGTTGGTGAATGAATAGAACACCGTCCAGACCGTGCCGCCGAGAAAGATAACAAGGGCGGTAAGGATCATGGGGATGGATGCAATCTTCGAATTCAGATTGCGCAGTAGCTGACTTGGCCGGCCTGCTTTCGCTTGACCCGTCATTGTAATTCCTCCTGAATCGCAATTCCTCTGTGATCCAGAGCGGCGAACCGTCTGCCGGTCGCCTCCTCTTCTCACTCCCGTACCGAGACCGGACGATCGCGCATCAGCGCGTGTCAGTCGCGAGCGCTGCCGCCACCCGGATCACGATGGGAGTTCCGGGCAAATCCGGCTCCGTCAGACGGAGCCGGATCGCAACAGCATCGGAATGCAACGATCAGTCGGCAGAAGCGATGATTTCAGCGAAGCGCTTCTGAGCAGCTTCCGGCGTCATCGACGGATTTGCGAAGAACTCGGAGAAGAGGTCTTCCTTCTGCTTCTGGCTGTCCGCCGACAGAAGCTGGTCCGTGCCTTCGATCACATTGCCCTTGGCCAGGATGTCGAGACCTTTCTTCATGCAGTCGTTGGCGGCTGCAAGGTCAACGTCACCGCGAACCGGCAGCGAGCCCTTCTTCAGGTTGAAGGCAACCTGCGTCTTGGGATCGAGAAGCGTCTTGGCGAGGACATCCTGCGCCTTCGACTTGGCTTCATCCTTAAGCAGCGGGAAATAGAAGGCATCACCACCGGTGGAGATGATTTCATTCACGCCGAGGCCCGGAAGGCAGGTGTAGTCAGTACCGGCTTTCTGGCCGGCCAGCTGGAACTCGCCCTGTGCCCAGTCACCCATGATCTGGCCACCGGCCTTGCCTGTGATGACGAGGTTGGTTGCCTGGTTCCAGTCCTGGACGTTGCTGCCCTTCGACATCTTGCGAGCGTCGTCGGCAGCCTTGAAGACCTTGGCGATCTCCGGACCAGCGGCAGCTTCCGCGTCCTTCTCCTTGAACACCTTGTAGAACGTCTCCTTGCCGGCGATGGCAACCATCAGCACGTCGAACGCGCCGGCAGCCTGCCACGGCTGACCGCCAACGGCGAGCGGAACGATGCCGGCCTTCTCAAGCGCCGGAGCAGCAGCGACGAATTCGTCCCAGTTCTTCGGCACTTCGACGCCGGCCTTCTTGAAGGCTGCATTCGAAAGCCACAGCCACTGCCAGGAGTGAATGTTGACTGGAGCGCAATAGATCTTGCCGTCGATCGTGCAGGAATCGAGCAGGCTCGACGGACGAATAATGTCCTTCCAGTGCTCGGCGGTGGCGACGTCGGTCAGGTCGCGCATCAGACCAGCCTGGACCAGTTCCTCCGCCTGGCGGCCATGGTTGAACTGCGTCGCACCCATCGGGTCACCGCCGGTGATGCGGCTGATCATGATCGGACGCGCAGTACCGCCGGAGCCGGCGATTGCACCGTCGACCCACTTGTTGCCGGTCGCATCGAATGCCTTTGCGAGCTCCGCCACGGCAGCAGCTTCGCCGCCCGATGTCCACCAATGGGTGACTTCAAGATCGGTCGCGCTGGCCGCACCGAGCGGCAGCACTACGGAAGCGGCAAGTGCAGCCGCCATCAAACGAAAATTCATGAGTTCTCCTCCCTCACTGAAACGTTGCCGGAAAAACTTAGTTCAATCGATATTTGGGTGCAACAGCTCGCCTCCAAAATTTTCTTTTCGAGGGGCATTTGCTACCAATGACTGTTGATATGCTTGTATTTTCAACACCGTGGCGCCATTCTAGCCAACAGATTGAGCACTTGCACGCCAATACTAGCATATTGATATAGATATGTTTTATTGCCATATTAGGCCTGCGAAACCAAGATTTCTGTTCGCAACCGCAAAAAATCCGAGCAAAATCGACATATGCAATCATCGCGAGTAGTGGCCGCAACGCCATGATAGAAAGCCCTCGACATTTCTACTGTATCGTTACAGATTTTGCTCCTTACGGGAGGAGCGGCGATTGCGTTCTTTATGCTTACAGCGCTTCGAAAAGACTCTATAAGCGGGACCAAAACGCGCAGGACGGCCTAGAGGGATGGAAAACAAAGCGAATTTTGCAGGAGTGGCCTCCGAGGCAACTCGAGAGCGGCCGACACTGAAAACGATTGCCTTCATGACCGGGCTCGGCGTGACGACGGTGTCGCGCGCCCTCAAGGATGCCCCTGACATCGGCGCGGAAACCAAGGAACGGGTTCGCATGGTCGCCCGCCAGCTCGGCTATCAGCCGAACAGGGCCGGCGTGCGCCTACGAACCGGCAAGACCAACGTCATTGCGCTGGTCCTCAGCATCGATGAAGAAATCATGGGCTTCAGCAGCCAAATGGTGTTCGGCATCTCGGAAGTGCTGACGGGCACGCCCTATCACATCGTCGTCACGCCGCATTCCCACAGCAAGGATCCGATGCTGCCGGTGCGCTACATCCTGGAAACGGGATCGGCGGACGGCGTCATCATCTCCCGCATTGAGCCCGACGATGCGCGGGTCCGGCTGCTCGCCGAACACAACATGCCCTTTGCGACGCACGGGCGCACCGATGCCGGCCTTACCCACCCCTTTCACGACTTCGACAACGAGGCGTTCGCCCATCAGGCCGTCGAGAAGCTGGTCGGCAAAGGCCGCAAGCGCATTGCCCTTCTCCAGCCTCCAAGCAAGCTCACATACTACACGCACATGCGCATCGGATTTCAGACGGGACTGCATGACTACGGCGCCGAGGAAGTGCCGTTGCGCGTCACGATCGACAACCCGCTGGAGGAAATCCGCAATGCCGTCGAGGTGATGATGCGCGCGCCGAATGCGCCGGATGGAATCGTTTGCTCCGCCGGAAGTGCCGCCATCGCCGTCAACGCCGGTATAGAGGCCGCTGGCAAGCGGCTTGGCCGGGATGTCGACATGGTCTCCAAGGAATCGGCACCGATCCTCAACTGGATCCGTCCCGAGATCATCACCGCCTATGAGGACGTCCGCCACGCCGGGCGGGAGATGGCGAAGGCGGTTATCGCCCGCATCGACGGCATCGAACCGGAGTTGCTGCAAAGCATCAGCCAGCCCGTTTGGTCGCGGAAAGTCAAGTAGACCATCGCCATCACCGCGCCACCTCAATCCGATGGCGGCAGAGGTACAAGCAGTCACAGCGGAGACGCACTGGATATGACTACGGCACTGCTGATCATCGACGTTCAAAACGCCATTCTCGCGGGAAAATGCAGCCCCGAGCGTCAACCCATCATCGATGCGGCGCTGAATGAAACGGTTTCACGGCTCCAGTCGCTTCGTGCCGAGGCCCATCGCCAGGGGGCACCGGTCGTGCTCGTCCAGCACGACGGCGATCCCGGTCACCGCCTGGCGGTTGGCACTGACGGCTGGGCCATCCGGCCGGAACTGTCTCCTGCCGAAGGCGATACCGTTGTTCACAAGAAGAGCTCGGACTCGTTTTTCGAAACGGATCTTGCCGACCGATTGGCGGAACGCAACGTGACCCATCTGATCGTCGGCGGCTGTATGACTCAATTCTGTGTCGACACAACGGTCAGGCGTGCAGTGTCGCTGGGTTATGATGTCACGCTGGTTGGCGACGGCCATACGACGGCCGATTCTGATACGCTGAACTTCGCCGATATCGTCGCGCATCACAATGAAACGCTCGACGATTTCGATGCCGGCAGTGCCCGCATCCTGGTTCGCCCGATGGCGGATATTCGCTTCTGAAGCGACACTTTTCAGGTCCGAGACCAGCCGGGCGTACCCGGCTGGCTTCATCAAGCCGTTTTAGAACGTTGAAGCACCACTGCCCCACGGGCCGTGGTGGAAGTCCTTGCCGTCGAGGCGATCGAAGCCATGCGCGCCGAAGAAATCGCGCTGCGCCTGGATCAGGTTGGCGGTGCCGCGGCCCTGGCGATAGGCATCGAAGTAGGTCAGAGCCGAGGTGAGCGCCGGAACCGGCAGACCGGCCTGCAGGGCTGCACCAACCACGCGGCGCAGCGCCGGCAAAGATTCCTTGACCATCTCGGAGAAAGCCGGCGTTACGATTAGGTTGGCCGCATCCGGAGCCTTGGTGAAGGCAGAGGTGATTTCGTCGAGGAACTGCGAGCGGATGATGCAGCCGGCACGCCAGATCTTGGCGATGACAGGCATCGGCAGCGACCAGTTGAACTCGCGCGAGGCTTCCGCCATGACGGCGAAGCCCTGTGCATAGGCGCCGATCTTGGCCGCAAACAGCGCCAGTTCCAGATCCTTGTTGAGTTCCGGACCGTAAGCGATCGGGAACTTGTATTCCGGCTTGCCGAAGAACTTTTCGGCCGCCTCTCGCTCGGTCTTCATCGACGACAGGCTGCGGGCGGCAACGGCGGCTTCGATCGCGGTTGCCGGGATGCCCATGTTCTGGGCTTCGATCGCCGACCACTTGCCGGTGCCCTTCTGGCCAGCCTTGTCGAGGATCATGTCAACCATGGAACCGCCGGAAACCGGATCGGTCGCCGCCAAGACCTTTTCGGAGATCTCGATCAGATAGGAGTTCAGGCGGCCCTTGTTCCACTCGCCGAAGATCTTGCTGATCTCCTGCGAGTTCTTGCTAAGACCGTCGCGCAGGATGCCGTAGATTTCGGCAATCATCTGCATGTCGGCATATTCGATGCCGTTGTGGATCGTCTTGACGAAGTGGCCGGCACCGTCATTGCCGAGCCAGGCAACGCAAGGGTCGTCGTTGTACTTGGCGGCAATCGAGGTCAGCACCTTCTCGACGCGCTTCCAGGAGTCCTCGGTGCCGCCGACCATGATCGAAGGACCATGACGTGCCCCTTCCTCGCCGCCCGAGACACCCATGCCGATGAAGGTCAGGTCGGTGTTCTTCAGGCGGTCGAAGCGGGCGATTGTGTCGCGGAAGTTGGCGTTGCCGGCATCGATCATGATGTCGCCCTTGGACAGATACGGGCGCAACAGTTCCATCTGCTGATCGACGGCCTCGCCGGCCTTGATCATGATGATGATCGGACGCGGCGGGCGGATCGCTTCGACGAACTCTTCGATCGTCTTGCAGGGAATGATCTGCTTTTTCAGATCGCCGGCGCTCTCGTAGAATTCATCCGTTTTCTCAGGAGTGCGGTTGAAGACGGCAATCTTGTTGCCTTTTTCCGCAATGTTGAGCGCCAGGTTGGAACCCATGACGGCAAGGCCGATGAGCCCGATTTCTGCCTTTTCCACGATACACCTCCGATGAGTCATTTTGGACCGGTGTTGTGGCACTCTCTGGCTCAAACGGCAAGTTCGATTCGGCTTCGAATCGGCCTCGTATTGCCCGCATTACAAACTAAGCCATATTCTCTCTTAGACGCAGGGGGAAGAAGATTGATGGGCCGTACAGCTCGACAGGAGGCCGCCTTTCTGGCCGCACGCGCGGGCCTTTACAGGGAGCACGCGCCCTCACCTGTGCTTGAGGCGCATTTTTGCTGCCTGTGGTCGCACGATATCCATGATGGCCCCAATCGCAGAATTGCGATCGTTCCGGACGGTTACTGCGACATCGTCTGGATGGGTGGCAGGCTTCTGGTCGCCGGGCCGGACCGTAGCAGTGCCTTCCCGTCCCTCGCCAGCGGCGAGAAGATAGTGGGCGCGCGCTTTGCCCCGGGTGCGGCGGCTGAATGGCTCAAAGTGCAGCTCTGCGACATCGTCGGCCAATCTATTCCTCTGGACGATTTCTGGGGAGCGGCGGCGCTGAGATTGAATGAATTGCTAGGTGCCTGCGCCCATTCGGACGAACGGCTGTCGCAGTTAGAAACAGCACTTGAGAAGGAGGTCGCCAAACGTGCGGCGCCGGCAAGGGACATGGCCTCGGTATTTGCGCGGGCAAGTGACATTTCGCCGTGCAGGAACGTCACCGATCTGATGCTCGACGACCTCTCCATCGGCGTGCGCCAGCTTCGCCGCCGTTGCTACACCCATTTCGGCTACGGACCGAAGACGCTCGCCCGAATTCGCCGGTTTCAGGGCATGCTCAGCCTTTGCCGCAGCAAGAAGGCCCTCCCGCTCGCAGCGCTGGCAGTGGCGGCCGGCTACTCCGATCAGGCGCATATGACCCGCGATGCACGCGAAATTTCCACGCTGACGCCCATGCAGCTTCAGCAGCAGATAGCCGGCTGAGCGTCCGTTTTCTTCAATACGAAGCCGACTGTTCTGCTATCTCCATTTCGAGCAACACAGGAATCGCCATGTCTACGATGCCCGCAAGGATCATCCACCGCTCCATCGACCGGAATTGGCGCGACGTCTATGCTTTTGCCGCCGCACCTGAAAACATGCCGCTCTGGGCGTCCGGACTTGCCTCAGGGCTGGAGCGGAGCGGCGATGACTGGATTGCCACCGGCGCGCTCGGCACGGTGAAGGTCAGTTTCGTCCCGCACAACGAGTTCGGCGTCATCGACCATACAGTGACGATCGAGAGCGGGCTGCGGGTCTACAACGCGCTGCGGATCGTACCGAACGGCGATGGTTGCGAGATCATGTTCACGCTGTTGCGCATCCCGGGCATGACGGACGAACAGTTCGAAGCAGATGCCGCCCATATCGCGAAAGATCTGGCGGCATTGAAGGTATTGATGGAAGCATAGGAGGCGATCGTGGCTGCAGCAGTGGACAACCGACGCATTGACTACGTCGAATTCAACGTCGGCAATATAGAAGCCTCTAAGGCATTCTACGGCAAGGCTTTCGGCTGGTCCTTTACCGACTACGGCCCACAATACTGCGAATTCGATGACGGGAGGCTCAAGGGCGGCTTTACGACGCTGGGCACGCCGCGCACCGGCGGACCTCTCGTCATCCTCTACGCAGACGATCTTGAAGCCGCCCTTTCAAGCGTGGAACGTGCCGGTGGATCCATAGTGAAGCCAATCACCGGGTTCCCTGGCGGACGCCGGTTTCACTTCAGTGATCCGGATGGATATGAGCTTGCCGTTTGGACGAAGAACTGATCAAACGATAACGGTCGACGCCTTCGCTCCTGTATGCTGCAGGATGATCAGGGCCCCGATCACACTTCCTGAAGAATCCCGCAATGGCGACATGCGGCAGCGAACCGTCTTTACGGCGTCGCCGTCGCCGCGCTCGTAAGCGTAGTCGCTCCCGCGCCCGGCAAAACAAGCGTCGAGCCTTGCCTTCGCGCCCTCGTGAAAGCGCTTCTCACCAATAAACTCGATCAGGTGGCGACCGATCATATCGATCGGCTTCCTGCGGAGATAGGTCGAGTTGACGGTGTTGGAATAGAGATAGCGATAATCCCTTGTCAGCACCGCGACACGGTCCGGCATGGCATCAAGGATTGCAGCGTTCAAGAAGTTGCCATTGTCAACATTCGGCGTAAACGCAAGGGGGGCAGCCACAGGCCGCCGCTCGACGGGCGGCATCCGCCAGCGGGGCGCTGCGCCGCCGAAATACTTTTCCATGAGCTCGGAAAGCAGTGCGACATAACCGCGGACCGACTCGCTGTCCTCGGCATACTGGTCGATAAGGCAGCCGACGAACTCGAGCTGCGTATGAACTTCGAGAATATTTACGGCTGGGTATCCGAGGATTGCGTCGACAAGAGGCTCGATTGAGCAATCGAGCATGTTCACACGCGCATCATCGCCTGCAGCAATTGCAGCATCGATCTGCGCACAACACAATGAGAACGCCCGAAAAAGCCCTAGCAAGACGCCTCCAATGCATTCCCTAAGAGAATGCGACCGAGAGATCGGCTGAGCTTTGCGTTACGGAAGTTGAAACCGCCGGCGCCTAGCCACTCGCCTTGATGGCAATCGGTAACATGACGCACGTTCATATTCAATGAACGCACGCCCCTGTTTTTCAATGATAAGATGTAAGGATGGGGTAGCGTTTACTTCAGCACGTCGTGTTTTATCTTCCAGCGGTCGTGATACCAGAGCCACTGTTCGGGATACTCCCGCACCCAGCTTTCCACCTTGTCGTTCAGGAGTTGCGCCGTCGCGACCATATCGAGATTACCGTTGGCATCTCGAGGCATCTCAAGCTTCGGCTCGATTTCCAGGCGATAGCGATTGCCCGGAAGCCGGATGCAGCGTGCCGGATAGACCTCGCAATTGAATTGACGGACAAGCTTTCCCAGCAATGGGTTGGTTTTGACATCGAGCCCGAAGAACTTCGTCTTCAGGCCCTTGCGGAACTTCTGGTCGACCAGGACACCAACGCCCTGCCCGGCTTCCAGCTGCCGCGCCAAGGCAAACGACGAGCCGGCATGAGACGGCACCAGCCTGCCCATGCGCGCGCTGCGAAAATCGAAGACTCTCTGCGCGACATAGGGGTTGTTCGGCGGGCGGAATAGCACAGACACATGGAGACCAAACGCCGCGCCAGCCACTGGCAGCAGCTCGAAATTGCCCGTGTGCGCTGTGAAAACGATAAATGGGCGCGGATTTTCGAGCAGATCGATAAAAATCGGTATGCCGGAAACCTCGACCCGGCCCGGTTCCTCGCGTTCATAATCGAAATCGAATAGGCGGTCGAGAAACACATACTCAGCGGCGAGACGTCCCATATTCCCCCAGCTCGCCAACGCAATCTCCTGGATCTCCGCCTCGCTTTTCTCAGGAAAAGCATTGCGAAGGTTGGTGAGCATCAGCCGGTGGCGCCTTACGCGCGGGCCGAGCTTTCGCATCAGCCGATCCGCAAAATTGACCGCACCGTCAGCTGGAAACAGCTTTAGGAGGTTCAGGAAACCAAACATCATCTGCGCGATCAACCACCGGCGAAAGTGGTTGATCGCAAGGACGATCCGAGTGATGAAGAGCTTCAAGGGCTCAATCCATCTTGAGGATGATCTTGCCGAAGATCTGGCGCGATTCCATCCGCTCCAATGCGCGATCGATATCGTCGAATCCGACTTCAGTGTCGATGACAGGATGGACCAGTCCGCGCCCCATCTTCTGCATGGCATCAGCCATGTTCTCCATGCGGCAACCAAAGGAGCCAAGCAGCTTCAGCTGTTGCTGGAAGAGCATCATGAGGTTCATCTCTGTCGAGACACCCGATGTCGAACCACAGGTGACGAGGCGACCGCCGCGCTTCATGCAGAGCATCGAACCTGCCCATGTGTCCTTGCCGACGTGCTCGAAAACGACATCGACGCCCTTCTTCTTGGTGAGCTTGCGGACAACACCCTCGAAGCGGTCGATGCGATAGTTGATAACGTGATCGGCGCCGAGCGCCTTGGCCTTCTCGATCTTGTCGTCGGAGCCGACAGTCGTGATGACGGTGCAGCCGATCTTTTTGGCCAGCTGGATCGCCGCCGTGCCGATGCCGGAACCGCCCGCATGAACTAGGATGGTCTCGCCGGGCTCAAGCTTCGCATTGTCAAACAGCATGTGCTCGACCGTTCCAAAGGTTACGGGAGCAAGTGCGGCGCCAATCGCGTCGACGCCGGGAGGGGCCGGAACGAGCAGGCGCGCCGGCAGGTTCACCTTCTCCTGCGCGAAGCCATCAAGATGGAAACCGTGAACGCCGGACACATGTTCGCAGAGATTATCGCGCCCTTCACGGCATGGACGGCAGAGGCCGCAGGTGCGCGCACCGTAGATCGAGACCAGCTGACCAGGCAGCACGTTGGCAACGCCCGGTCCGATCGATTCGACAACGCCCGAAGCCTCGGCGCCGATGACGAGCGGCATCTTGCGCTTTGCAAAAGCCATGCCGCGCCAGCCCCAGACGTCGATGTGATTGAGAGCGACCGCCTTGACACGCAGCGTAACCTCGCCTGCGCCCGGGGCCTCGGGTTCCGGCAGGTCGGTGATCTCAAGCTTGCGATCGTCAATTAGCTGCAAAGCGCGCATGGCAAAGTCCTTCGCCGCGAGGGCGTTCTATCTCGATGTTTTGTCGGAACCGCTTAAGCCGGTTCGAGCGCCATGACAAGGCTGGCGTTCTGCCCGCCGAAGCCGAAGGAATTGGAAAGCACGGCACTGACCTGGCTCTCCCGCTTCTTGTTCGGCACCACGTCGATAACGATCGAGGGATCGGGGTTGGTGTAGTTGATCGTCGGTGGCAGCGTGCCGGTCAGCATCGTCTGCAGCGAGAACACCGCTTCCACCGCGCCGGCGGCCGTCAGCGTGTGGCCGATCATCGATTTGTTCGACGACAATGGAATGGATGCCATCCGCTCGCCGAACACGGCCAGCATGGAGGCATATTCCATCTTGTCGTTCTCAGGCGTCGAGGTGCCGTGGGCGTTGATGTAGCCAATATCGCCCTCTCCCATGCCGGCATCGGCCAACGCGGCCCGGATCGTCGCGATCGCCGGTCCGCCATCCGGAGATGAACGGGTACGATGGAAGGAGTCAGCCTTTTCGCCAGCGCCCTTCATGATGCCGAGAACTTTCGCGCCCCGCGCAACAGCCGCCTCGAGCGATTCCAGCACCAGGGTAGCGGCACCTTCGGCGATAACGAAGCCGTCGCGATCCTTGCTGAACGGCTTGGAGGCCTTGGTCGGCGGATCGTTCTGTGTGGAGAGAGCCGAAAGCAGCGAGAAGCGGATGAGTGCCTCTGCGCTTACCGAGCCGTCGGTCGCCACAGCAAGCGCCCGCGACGTGCGGCCCTGGCGGATTGCTTCGATGCCGAGCTGGATCGCAGTCGCGCCCGATGCGCAGGCGGTCGATAGCGTCACCGGCAGGCCGCGCGTGCCGAAGCGATCAGCAAGGCGTTCGGATATTGCACCAAACAGCGATGCCTCGTGGAAAGCAGCATCCGGCCGCTGGCGCATGGCAGCGAGGAACCGGTCATAGGCGTCTCCGGCGTGGTCGGCCGGCGGCGAACGGTCTGCGAGTTCGAAACGCGCACTCCATTCCGGTTCGATCGGCGGCGCAGCCAGGAACAGCGGTCCATCAAAATCACTGCTGATGCCAGCATCGGCGAGCGCTTCGATCGTGGTTTCCCGGGCGAACGCATAGGAGCGTTCGACGGCGTTTGCGACCGGAACGTCGATGAAATCGACGGTGCCAGCGATGCGGGTCGAAAGCCCCTCGGTCGGAAAGCGATTGATCGCATGAATGCCTGAGGTACCGGCCGTCAGTGCCGACCAGTTGTCCTTCAGGCCCTGCCCCAGCGAGGTAATGATACCGACACCCGTCACTGCGACGATCGGGCGGCCGAGGTGATCCTTGTAAGCCGAATCTTTCATTTGCACACTCCTCACGCTTCCGCGGAAAGAACCGCGACGCCTTCGCCGCGCTGGTGACCGACTGTCGTAACGATGGCTGCCTTGGTCGCGGCGCCCATCGGCCTTTCGTGGATCGGGTCGAAGACCGGGACCTTTGCCTTACTGTCCACCGCCAATGCCGCCAGCGCCAGACCGAGCGTGAAATGCGCCTCAAGTCCATGGCCGGTCACACCGCCGAAACCGCGGATAGCCGCGCCTGGCAGATGACGTTCGAGAACGGCCTTTTCGCGCTCCGCCAAGTCGGGAATGCCTGTCGAGCCGGAGAAGATCGCCGTGCTTTCCGGCGAAACGTCGACTGCGGCTTCCAGCAATCGCTCGAGGCGCTTCTCGAGACTGCCGGGATTGCGATTGCCGCGATCGCCTTCGATGGAGGACATCGACGCGTAGATATGCGCGCCGCGTGCCTCAGCATGGGCGCGCGACTCCAGAACGAGGAATGCGCCGAGGGAACCGGAAATGACACCGCCCTGATCGCGCGACCAGAGCGGCTGCCATTCGTTGCGGCTGTGGACGTTGATCGCTTCGAACAAGAGCACCATGTCCAGACGCTCCGCCGAGAAGGCTCCGCCAACCAGGGCATGCGTCGATTCACCCGACTTGATGCGATAGAAGGCCGTTTCAACCGCAGAAATGCCAGCAGATTCCTCACCCATGAAGGTTCGCGAAGAGCCCGTTACCTTGTGGACGATGGAAATGTTGCCGGCAAGCAGGTTGGACAGCTGCGCCAGAAAGAGCGTCGGACGGAGCTCCGTCGTCAGCTTCTCGTTCAGGAGAACCTCACGGTCGTTGCGCTTCAGGCCCTCGTCGACGATCAGCGTATCGACGTTGATGTCGCGCTCACCGCCGCCAGCCGCGACGATCATATCCATGGAGCCGCAGGCTTCCGCATCGTCCTTGAAGCCGGCGTCGTCGAGGGCAAGGCCGGCTGCGAAAACACCGATGCGCTGCCAGTTTTCCATCTGCCGTTGATCGCCTCGTTTGGCGATCTGCTGCGACCAGTCGATCTCCGGAAGCGGATGAACCGGATACGGCTTGAACTTCTCAAGCTCGACCACTGTCTGCGGCGCACCTTCGGCATTGAGCAGCGCGATATGCGGCTCCTTGCCGACGCCCTGACACGTTACAATGCCGACGCCCGTGATCACGACATCATTGTGAGCCTTGCTCATCCATTCACTCCCTGCGCAGCGATCGCATCCATCAGGCCAACTTCGCCGGCCCGCTTCTTGACGATATCCCCGAGCGGAACCTCGCTGAAAGGCAGGGTCCGCAGCTTCAGCTGCGCGTCGCAAACCTTCTTGCCGCCGCTTGTGATCTTCGCCTTGGTTACCGCAAATCCAGAGCCGTCGTGCTCGAGAAATGCCTCGATATCCAGCACCGCCTCCGGTTCGACGAAGGTACGCATCTTGGCGCCGTCGACGGACATCAGGAACGGCATTGCAGCAAAATCAGTTGCCGCCAGCACGAGCATGCCGGATGCCTGCGCCATCGTTTCGATCAGCAGCACGCCGGGAACCAGCGGCATACCGGGAAAATGACCTTCGAAGACCGGGCTTTTCGCCGGCACGATCGAGCGTGCCTTGAGCGTCCCGTTATGAAGGTCGACCGCCTCGATGCGGTCAATCATCTGGAAGTATTCCAGTAGCATCGAATCCTCCGGCCACAAGGGCACCTCGCCCTGAGGCTAGACCTACTTAGGAACGAAACCGCCCGGCCGCCATGGTTAACAGCGGCAGGGCGGAGAAAAAGATGACGATGTCAATCAGGCCTTGGCGGCGCGCAACTCGTCGATCTTGGCACAGAGGTTCTTCAAAACGAAATATTCTTCCGTGGAAACCTTGCCTTCGTTGACTTCCTGCGTCCACTTCTCGAGCGGGATCTTGATGCCGAATTCCTTGTCGATCGCAAAGACGATATCGAGGAAGTCGAGGCTGTCGATACCGAGGTCGTCAATCGTATGGCTCTCCGGCTTGATCGTATCACGATCGATCTCGCTGGTTTCTGCAATGATGTCGGCAACTTTATCGAATGTAGCGGTCACGCCTTTACCTCTTGAAATGACGATTTGACCCTCCTCATAGGCAAATCCATTTCAAAAAGCCAATGCTTTCCGCCGTCTCGGCACGCAATTTGCAGGACCAGTGTTGCCTAAACAGCAAAGCATGACGACGCGTTTACCACGGCGCGCTAGCCAAACGCTTCCCGTTCGGGCCTAGAGCAGGACCAGGAAAAGAACCAGCGCAGTGGCAGCGAGGATCGAGCAGCTGGCATAAAAGACCGAGACGCCATCTTCGATATCGACCACAGTTGCGGTATCGCGCCCGCCGCCGTTGATCATCGGCTCCATGACGACAACCCCGGAATACACGCGCGGCCCGGCGAGTTGCACATTCAGAGCCCCGGCCATCGCCGCCTCTGGCCGCCCGGAATTCGGCGAACGATGCAGGCCGCCGTCGCGGGCCGCAACGCGCATCGCCTCCTGAAAGGCGGTGCGCCCCCGACGCAACCAGGCTCCGGCAGCGATCAACAGAATCGAAAAGCGCGCTGCCGGCCAGTTGGCGAAGTCATCCAGTCGCGCCGCAGCCCAGCCGAAATCGGCATATCTGTCGGACTTGTGGCCGATCATTGAATCCGCCGTGTTCAGCATCTTGTAGGCGAAGAGGCCGGGCAAGCCGAAAACGGCGTACCATAGGGCTGGCGCAACCACGCCATCTGAGAAATTCTCGGCCAGGCTCTCGATCGCGGCACGGCAGACGGCGGGCTCGTCGAGTGTTTCCGGATCACGCCCTACGATTCGCGAAACCGCCAGCCGGCCACCACTGATGCCTCCGGTTTTCAGTCCTGCGGCAACGGCCTCCACATGATCGGCAAGGCTCTTCTGCGCCATGAAGACGGCAACGCAAATGACTTCGAAGAGGATCCCGGCCAGACCGAACAGCGAGAAGAACCAATGCAGCACAATGCCGGCGACGGCACTGAGGATCAAGAGACCGGCGATCGACCAGACGCCGTTGCGCCGGCGTTCACGCTTGTGGAGCTCATCACGATTGAACATCTGGTCGACACGGGAGATCGCGTTTCCAAACAGCACGACCGGATGCTGCAGCCGCATCCAGAGAGCATCGGGATCACCGACGACCCTGTCCAGCAAAAGGGCCAGAACCAGCACGAGAAGGTTATGATCAAGCGTCATGATGTGTAACTCTGCAGTGCATCGGAAAGCCGCTGGTCGCCAGCCGCATCGGCGGCGAGACCGAAACGCAACCAGCGTGGCTCATAATCGAATTTGCGGACCAGAATATGATGCTGGCAGAAATGCCGGTGCAATTTGGCCGCCTGCTCGTGGTCGACAAGGGCAAAGAGATCAGTCCCCCCGACGATGCGTAGACTGCCTTGCCTGAGAACGGTGTGCAGCGCGCCGGACCTTTCCGATAGCCGGCGCTGTATCGGGGCGACATCCGATGCGCAAAGGTCTGTTGCGATCGAAAGCGCCGGACCTGACACCGCCCATGGCCCAAGCAGCTCTTCGATGCGCTTCATGATCGGCTGCACAGCCACGGCAAACCCCAGGCGCAACCCTGCCAGTCCAAAGAACTTGCCAAAAGAACGGAAAATGAGAACATTCGGCAGCCGTGAGGCAAAGGGTGCCAGGCTCAGTTGAGGGCCTGCATCCCCGAAGGCTTCATCCACAACGACAACACCTCCCCTGGCCTTCATCTCTTTGCTGAATGCGACGAGCCTTTCCGGAGCGTAGGCACGACCATCGGGGTTGTTCGGATTGACGATGACGACAATTGCGTGATCCGCTCTGACGTCATCCAAGCCGGCGATCAGATCAACAGAATGACCTGCCATCTTGAAGGCGCGCTCATACTCACCGTAAGTCGGAGCCAGAATTGCGACCCGCCCGGCAACCTCAAAGAGCCGCGGCAATAACTGGATGGCGGATTGCGTGCCGGGAACAGGAAGTGGAAGGATGTCGCCGCTGCGATAATAGCTCTGCGCCGCGGCGCGCGCTCGATCGATGAGGTCTCTGTCAGGCAGACGGTGCCAGGCGCGTACCGGGACATCGGGCAGCGGAACCGGGCACGGATTGATCCCCGTCGAAAGATCAAGCCAATGCTCCAACTCGCCGCCGTAGATAGCGGCCGCAGCCGTGATGCCGCCTCCGTGAATGATCGGGGCGTTCATCCTGTCCCCTCGGCAAGGTCGATCAGGTGCATGTACGATCCGGCGATCTGCCCACGCTGGAGGCCCGCTCGCCCGAGGTCGTTGCCCAACGCGTCCGTCACCTGAAAGAGGCGATCGGCCGCCCCCTCAGAAACCACGGCCGAATAATGAAACTCGTGTGCCGTCATGGACTGTTCGAAGTAGGCAGCGCTCAGCGGTTTCACGCGCCGATAGCCAAGGTGACGTTTGCGCTCCTCGTAACTCGTGACGACAGGCAACAGGCCGAGCATCTCGTGACGCTTGCCGGTGCCATCGACCAGCCCTTCGCCGAGAACCATGTATCCGCCGCACTCACCGTAGATTCGCACGCCCTTGCCTGCCGCATCGATAAGCTTTGCCCTGAAATTGCGCGCAGCGGCGATCCGCCCCGGATGCAGTTCAGGATAGCCGCCCGGAAGATAGATCGAGTCCGCCGTCGGATCCGGGGCCTCATCGGCAAGCGGTGAGAAAAAGGTGATTTCCGCACCGCGCCGACGCCAACCGAGAAGCATGTGCTCGTAGGAAAAAGCAAAGGCGATGTCGCGGGCCACGGCGATCCTGGTGCCGAGCGGCGGCAACCGGGCAATGTTCGCGGGAGACGGACGGTTGAGCCCCTGGCGAGCAATACGTAACAGGAATTCGAAATTGCATTCTTTTGATACGGCACCAGCCGCATGTTCAATGAAACTCTCGAGCGTCTGATGCTCTCCGGCTTGGACAAGACCGAGATGCCTTTCGGGAAGAGCAATGTCATTGTCACGGCGAACGACGGCGACGATCGGCATGCGGATCGCTTCGAGCGCCTTGCGAAGCATCATCTCATGGCGTTCGCCGCCAACCTTGTTGAGGATCACGCCGGCGATGCGTACATCGGCCCGGAAGCCCGCGAATCCTGTCACCAGTGCCGCCACCGACTGCGACATATGCGAGGCGTCGACGACGAGCACCACGGAAAGACCTAGCATGGCGGCAAGGTCCGCTGCGGTTCCCTTCCCGTCTGTCGCACCGTCGAAAAGCCCCATCATTGCCTCGATGACGAGGATGCGGTCACCGGAGCGATGCAGGGTCGCATTGGCGGAGATCAATTCCGGGCGCATCGCCCAAGGATCGAAGTTGAGACAGGCAACGCCGCTTGCCGCCGAATGAAAGGCAGGGTCGATATAGTCGGGGCCTGCCTTTCCGGGGGCGATCGCTATACCGCGCTTGCGAAGCGCGCGCAGAAGTCCCAGCGTAACCGTCGTCTTGCCCGATCCGGAGGAAGGGGCTGCAATCAACAAACCGCTCATGCCGTCTCCCTACTGTTCGAGTCCCGGAACGGGTCAGGGCGCAACCTGCGTCCTGCGAGCGCACCCAGCCAATCGAGCGACTGCCTGAGCAGCACCACCTCCCCGACCACGACGATCGCCGGTGGCTCGAGCCCCGACGCCGCAACAGCTGCAGGCGCCTCGCCAAGTGTCGTTTCAAGTACCTGCTGATCGCCCGTCGATGCGTTGCAGACGAAGGCGACCGGTTCTTCCGGGGACCGCCCAGCAGCGATGAGATTCCTGCTGATCTGCGCGATATGTTTCATCGCCATATACATGACGATTACAGGCGAGGCTTTGCCAATGGCTTCCCAATTGATGGCATTCGGCACGATGCCCGAAGCGTCATGCCCCGTGAGGAATGTCACCGCATGGTTGACATCCCGGTGCGTGACCGGAATGCCGGCATAGGCCAATCCGCCGATGCCGGCGGTGATGCCCGGAACGATGCGAAACGGAACATTGTGCTCGACCAGCGTCAACGCTTCCTCGCCGCCACGTCCGAAGACAAAAGGATCGCCGCCCTTGAGACGCAGGACGCGCTTTCCGGCACGAGCGAGTTCGACAAGCCGCAACGAAATGTCCCGCTGCTTGGCGGACGGCTTGCCACCACGCTTTCCGGCATATTCCAGCAGGGCATCGGGCCGCGCGAGCTTCAGGCAGTCGGCGTTCACCAGCGCATCGTGAACCACCACGTCCGCCTCTGCCAGACCCTTGGCTGCAAGGAGCGTCAGCAATCCGGGCTCGCCCGGACCTGCACCAACAAGCCAGACGCTGCCCGGCTCAAGAGCCGGCAGATGTGAAAACGCAGCTTCGATCATTGGCATGATCTATGCTCCGCCGGTGGCAAGGTCAACGCCGCTGATCGGGCCACGAGAAAGAAGTGAAAGGCACACCCTCTCCAACCCCTCTGCTGGCCCACGGACGCAACAAAGATCCGCGCTCGGCCGTGGCGCGACCGGGCACAAGTTCTCACGCGCGCAGAAGTGTATCGCGTATGAGATCGATCACCTTTTCGGAGTCGATGCCGGTGCAGACGATCTGGCTCGGCAGGCCATCCCAATTGCCTGGCGGGAACCGGCGGCCGTCCGGTTTCACGATCGTCTGTCCATCGGCAATCCCGCCGCAAACCACGCGCACCGGACCGCGGATGGTCGAGAACAGCTCGGGTGCGACGACGTAGACGCAAGCGCAGCTGTCGTGAACCATCATGCCGTCCTCGACGGCGTGCTTGTAGAAATCGATATAGTCCTGCGAAAGATCATTCAGCAGCTTTACGGCGCTGTCGCCCCTGGCCGCAACCTCGGCGAGGTAGCTGCGGCTCATCGTCGTGATCGCAGTCACGTCGAGGCCAATGATGGAAACCTTACAAGGCGCGGTGAGGACGATGTCGGCCGCTTCCGGATCGCCATGGATGTTGGCTTCTGCGACCGGCGACACGTTGCCCGGAACATAGAAGTTGCCACCCATGATGACGACGTCCTTGACGAGACCGGCAATCTCCGGATCCTCCTTGAGCGCCATCGCCAGGTTGGTCATGCGACCGACGGCAACCAGCCGAACCTCGCCCGGATTGGCGCGGACGGTATCGATGATGAAGCGGTGCGCAGGACGCGGATCGAGCGGCAGACCGACCGTTTCGGGCACCTCGATGTTGCCGAGGCCGTTCTCGCCATGCACGACGGTCGGCCACGCCCCCTCCCTACGCTCCGGATCGATCGTCACGCTCGCCCCCTTGGCGACGGGAGCAGAAATATCCCATTCGCGCTTCAGGAACAGCGCGTTGCGCGTCGTCGTCTCCACCGATGCGTTGCCGAAGACAGTCGTGATTCCAATCAGATCGATTTCGGGATGACGGTGCAGGAAAAGCAGCGCCATTGCATCATCGACGCCCGGATCCGTGTCATAAATGACCTTGTGCATGAGTGTGCCTCTTTTCGTTATTGTCGCAGGGCAGCCGGACGGCGCCGCGAAGTCGGCGGCCACCATAGCGTCCGCTAATCTTTCTGCAACAGGGCACACGCAATCGCTGCAGTGGCGCGTCGCGACTTGATCTTCGGGACAACGAGCTCCGCATGCGTTCCAATCGCGGCCAACGCGGCCGATTCGGCGACGCCGTGACACCCCACCCGAGCGAAGACGATCACCGAAGGATTTTTCAGCCGCGACGTCTCTTCCTCGAGCCGCGCGGCAGCGAAGAACAAGAGCGGTACGCCAAGGTGGCGCGCTACTCCAAGGATCGCGGATTCATTGCTCCGCGTATCGATCGATGCGACGGCCGCCAGCGTGCCAGCGTCGATGCCCGCCGCCGCCAACGCCGCAATGGCAAGCTCCTGAACCTCACCCTCCGGCGTCCCGCGCTCGCAGCCGAGGCCGATCACGTACCGGCGCGTTTTATCGAATCCAATTCCAGTCATGTGCGACAATGAAACCTGCCCCTTGTGTCCCTCAAGCCATTGCAGCATGGGGCGGGAAATGCAACATGCGCCGCGTACCACATTCCAGAGCTTCCCTCCTTGTCCGATCTTGCCCCCAATCTGCTCTTCATGCTGGCCGCAGCCGGCTTCCTCGCTGGATTTGTCGATTCCATAGCCGGCGGCGGAGGCCTGATCACGGTCCCGGCAATGCTGATCGCGGGTATTCCACCGCTCCAAACACTCGGCACCAACAAGGTGCAGTCGGTATTCGGCGCAGCCTCCGCGACGATCGCCTATGCCCGAAAGGGGCATGTTCATCTGCGCACGCAGCTACCGATGGCGCTGATGGCGGTCCTCGGCGGCGCTCTCGGCGCCGCATTGGCGACGATCGTGCCTGGTGACGTACTGCGGGCGATCATGCCGGTCCTTCTGGTGGCAATCGCGCTATATTTTGCGTTGAAGCCAAATCTGAACGACGTCGACAAACATCGCCGCATGACGCCTTTCGTCTTCGGCCTGACGCTGGTGCCGGCCATAGGATTTTACGACGGTGTCTTTGGTCCCGGCACCGGCTCCTTCTTCATGCTGTCCTTCGTGTCTCTTGCCGGTTTCGGTATGCTGAAGGCAACGGCGCACACCAAGCTCTTGAATTTCGGCTCGAATGTAGGCGCCCTCATCATCTTCGTTTCCTTCGGTGCAATCCTTTGGAAAATCGGCCTAATGATGGGCGTCTGCCAGTTCCTGGGGGCGCAGCTCGGCTCGCGGCTTGCGATGCGGACTGGCGCCCGTTTGATCAAGCCGCTGCTCGTCCTCGTCTGCGTCGCCTTCACGATCAAGCTTCTCTCCGATCCTGCCAATCCGATCCGACTCTGGCTGGAGATCTGACATTTTCCTCGATTACCTCCCACGTAATTGAGGGAGCCGCGTCGCCTCTCCATGATCGCGATGCCTGGATAGACCGGGCGCCAACAGGAGATGATCGATGACCAATGCAACCATCGATGCCGAACGCTACATCGCAATCTGGAACAAGACGGACGCGACCCGCAGCCGAGCCAGTTCATGAGGTTGAGCTTCTCACCGAGAAAGACGACACGAAAACCGCGACGAGAACAATCGAAAGCTTGTCGATCGGGGCGACGCGAGCGGCGTCACCAATCTTCAATGCGCGGAAATAGGCAAGCCACGAGGCTCCGGTCACCGCCCCCGAAAGGCAGAGGAACAGCCATGTCTTGCCTGAAATGCTGGAGAAAGGCTGCCATTGTCCGATTGCGGCGACAATGGCCCTGATGATGACAACGATGACCACGGTGCGGATCAGGCTGGCGAGATCGGAACTGATGCCAGCGACGCCGATCTTGGCGAAGATCGCAGTCAACGCTGCAAAGGTCGCCGAAAGCACCGCCCAGAAAATCAGAACTCCACGCCCGGCTGCCCCTTGATGCCCGAGCGGAACGGATGCTTGATCAGCTCCATCTCGGTAACGAGATCGGCGATCTCGATCAGCTCGTCCTTGGCGTTGCGCCCGGTCAGGACGACATGAGTCATATACGGCTTCTCGTTCTTCAGGAACTCCACCACCTCGTTGATATCGAGGTAGTCGTAGCGCAACGCGATATTGATCTCGTCGAGCAGCACCATCGAGTTGCGCTCGTCGCGGATCAGCTCCTTCGCCTTCTCCCAGGCGGCACCGGCGGCAGCCACGTCGCGAGCGCGATCCTGGGTCTCCCAGGTGAAGCCCTCGCCCATGGTATGGAACTGGCAGATGTCGGAGAAGTGCTTCTCGATCAGGTCGCGCTCGCCGGTCCACATCGCGCCCTTGATGAACTGCACGACAGCGGAGGGCTTTCCATGCGCGATATGGCGGAAGATCATTCCGAACGCCGAGGAGGACTTGCCCTTGCCTTTCCCGGTATGGACGATGATGAGACCCTTCTCATCGGTCTTTGAGGCCATGATCTTGTCGCGGGCGGCTTTCTTCTTCGCCATCTTCTCGGCGTGGCGTGCGTCGTCGTGGCCAGTCGGCTCAGTGGTTTCGGCAGTCATCTCAATTTTCCCCGGATGCAAGCTTGAATGTGTCTGAAAGATCGAACCGCGCCGAATTGCTTCGCGGCGTCCAAAGGTGCCGATCGATGGCCTCGAGCAGTCGCTCCTTCATGTCGTCGAAGGCGGCAGGGTTTTTCTCGACCATGAAATCGCGCACCTTCGGATCGACCACGAAGGCCTGATAGACGGCTTCGAAATGATGATTGGCCACCGCTCCCGTCGTCGCGGCAAAGGCGAAAAGATAATCGACAGTCGCAGCGATCTCAAAGGCTCCTTTGTAGCCATGGCGAATAACGCCATCGATCCACTTCGGATTAACCACGCGGCCACGCACAACACGCCCGATCTCCTCTTCCAACGATCGGATGACCGGCTTTTCCGGCCTCGAATGATCGTTGTGGTAGATCGATGGCCGATCGCCCGCCAGCATTTCGGCTGCAGCCGCCATCCCGCCCTCGAACTGGTAGTAGTCGTCGCTGTCCAGAAGGTCGTGCTCGCGATTGTCCTGGTTCTGGACGACAGCCTGGATCGAGCGCAGGCGCTCTTCGAAGACGCCACGCTCCGCCCGGCCCTCTTCGCCGGCACCGTAAGCATAGCTACCCCACACGAGATAGGCTTCGGCCAGATCGGCGCGACGCTCCCATCCCTTTTCATCGATCAATGCCTGTAAGCCGGCGCCGTAGGCCCCCGGCTTTGAGCCGAAGATACGATAGCCGGCGCGACGACCCGCTTGCGTCGCGTCCAGACCGGCAGCCTCGAGCCGCGCCGCCTCGCCGCGCATGCGCTCGGCAATCGGATTGTCCACCGCATCCTCGTCGAGCGCGCCGACCGCACGGATGGCCTTGTCGAACAGCGCGATCTGTTCGGGAAAGGCATCTCGGAAAAAGCCGGAAATGCGCAACGTCACGTCGACACGCGGGCGGCGCAGCAGCGCCGGCGGAATGACTTCGTAGCCGGTGACGCGCCGCGAGGTCATGTCCCAGACCGGCTTCACGCCGATCAGGGCCAGAGCCTGTGCAATATCATCGCCGCCGGTGCGCATGTTCGAAGTGCCCCAGGCGGTCAGGCCGAAGGACACCGGCCATTCGCCGTGATCCTGCACATAGCGGCGGATCAGCAATTCGGCGGACTTCCTCCCTAGCTCGTAAGCGGCCGGCGTCGGAACCGCGCGGCTGTCGAGCGAGTAAAAGTTTCGCCCAGTCGGCAGTACATCCGGGCGTCCTCGCGTCGGCGCACCCGACGGCCCGGGCGCCACGAAACGGCCGTCGAGCCCCCGGAGCAGACCTTCGATCTCGGCAGCCCCGCAGGCCAAAATGGCGGGCTTGAGCCGCATTTCGATCTCCGCAAGCACGGCGCGTGTGGCCCCCCAATCCTCCGGGCAAGCGAACTCGCCTGCGACCAGCCTTGCCGCAAGCAGTTCGATCCGCTCGACAGTATCGCCGTTCGTTCGCCAGATCGCGTCTGTGGTATCAGCAAGACTATCCAGAAGCGGCCCGGCCCAAGGCTCGGCCATGTCGCAGTCGAGAGGGTCGAAATCCAGGCCGATATCTGCGGCAATCGCCCGCTGGAGGCTGCGGTCGCCGTCCTGGCCGAGGCCCCGCGGGACCCGAGCCAATGACACCGTCAGATCGGTCAGCAATCGGCCCTGAGGCGAGACGCCGAACACATGCAGGCCATCGCGAATCTGCATCTCCTTGAGGTCGCAGAGATAGGCATCGAGCTTCTTCAGCGCTTCGGTTTCGCTCTCGCCTTTGTTGATACCGGCATCGCGGTCGAGACCTATGTCCGCCACGAGGTCGAGAATCTGGTTGCCGAGAAGCCGAATGCGGCGCGGATCGCCACCTGACGCCTCGTAGTATTCGTCGACCAGCGCCTCCAGATCCTTCAGCGGCCCGTAGGTCTCGGCACGTGTCAGCGGCGGTGTCAGATGGTCGATGATCACGGCGCCAGCGCGACGCTTCGCCTGAGTTCCCTCGCCGGGATCATTGACGATGAAGGGATAGAGATGCGGCATCGGGCCGAGGATGGCTTCCGGATAGCATTCCTCGGAGAGCGCCAGCGCCTTGCCCGGCAGCCACTCGAGATTGCCGTGCTTGCCCATGTGGATGACGGCGTGCGCGCCGAACTCGTGGCGAAGGAAAGCGTAGAAGGCAAGATAGCCGTGCGGCGGCACAAGATCCGGCGAATGATAGCTTTCCTTCGGATCGATGTTGTAGCCCCGCGCCGGCTGGATGCCGACCAGCACCTCCCCAAGCCGCATGAACGGCAGCGCAAAAGCGCCGTTCAGCACATAGGGATCGGTCTCGGGCGCACCCCAGCGCGCACCGATTTCATCCTGAATCGTTTTGGGAAGACTTGCGAAGAAAGCTTTGTAACGACTCAAGGAAAGCACTTCGCGGACAAGCTTCCCATCCGTGCCGGAATTTGTCGGGCCTTCCATAAGCCGCCGGATCAGCGCTTCGCCATCATCCGGCACATCCGCCACTCGATAACCGGCGGCACGCATCGCCTTCAGCGCCTCGACGGTGCCGGCAGGCGTGTCCAGCCCGACGCCATTGCCGAGTCTGCCATCGCGGTTTGGATAGTTGGCCATGACAAGCGCAATGCGCCGGTCGCCGGCAGATGTCGTGCGCAGCGTCGCCCAGCTGGCAGCAAGCCGGGCCGTATAGTGCATCCGCTCGATATCGGGCTCGCTGCCGACAATGTTGGCCTCGACCCTCGCATCGTAGCGAGCCGCGGATTTGAAGGAGACCGCGCGGGCAAGCACCCGTCCGTCCACTTCAGGCAGCGCAACATTCATTCCAAGATCGCGCGCGGTGAGGCCCTGCGAGGAGGTGGCCCAGGCCTGACGCGACGACGCCGAAAAGATCGCCTGAAGCACGACCGCGTCGTTGGCTTCCAACACGGTCGGTTCACGATCCGCGCCCGGCGCAGATACGGCAAAGCCAGTCGTGTTGATCACCACTTCGGGTTTGATGAGGTCAAAGACACTTTCGAGAATGCCCTTCGAGACGGGGTCCTTGAGACTATAGGCAAACACCGGCAGCGGCCGGATGCCTTCGGCCAGCAGCGTATCGATCAAGGCTTCGACAGGCCTGGTCTCGCCGCTCTGCACGAGCGCCCGATAAAAGCTGACTGCAACGACAGGCGAATGCGACGCCCCTTGCAGGAATCGAAGCCGCCCATCGCATGCCGCTTTCCACTCCTCGACACCGACGACGCCCTTGCCCGGCCACCAGATCCCGGCCTTCATCAGCGGCGATGCCGCTTCGGGCTTTTCAGCGCCTGATAGCACCGCGCCGGCATAAGCGAGAAACGCACGTGAATTGGCGTCGCCACCTTCGATGAGATAGGCCCAGAGGGCATTTAAGTCTTCAAGCGGAACATTCGAAAACGGCGTCAAACCTGCGTCCGGCTTCGAATCTCCCGGCAGTACGGCGATAAGCGCGCCATGGCGCGCTGCCGCCGCATGAAGCGCCTCGAGTGCATAGTGGAAATAGCTTGCGCCACCCAACGCCCTGACGACGATCAGCTTCGCATGCCGGGCCGTCCGCTTGATATAGGCGTCGACCGACATCGGATGCTTCAAGCTCATCAGGCTTGCCAGCCGCAGCCCGAAGCCAGCGGCCGCCTCGTCATACGCGGCCGCCACTGCAGCAAGCTCGGTGTCGGCCGCCGACAAAAAGAGGACATCACCGGGAGACTGACCGAGATCGATCGCCTCCTCGCCGTCACTTATCGTTCCCTGCTGTGCCAGGAGCAGATGCATTGGTCTGCCTTATGCCAGCGCTTCTATCGCCTTGCGCACCGCCGCTTCGTCCATCTCGTGCAGGCCGATGACGACCAGGCGGGTACCGCGCGCTTCGCCGGGCGCCCAGGCGCGATCGAAATAGTGGTCGATGCGGGTTCCAACCGCCTGGACTTGCAGGCGCATCGGCTTGCCAGGAACATGGACGAATCCCTTGAGGCGCAGCACGTCATGCTGGCCGATGATCGACTTCAACGCGCCCACGAAGGCGGCAGGATCGGCAACGGGGCCGAGTTCCACGACAAAGCTGTCGAACTCGTCGTGGTCGTGCGTTACGCCGTCCTGGTGCTCGAGTTCATGATGGGACTTGCGGTTGACTACATCGTCTTCGGTACCGACGCCGAGCCCGAGCAGCACGCTCGCCGGAACCTCGCCATTGCGTGCCTCGATCATGACAGGCTTGCGGGCAACACGGGAAGCGACCTCGTCGCGCACGCGACCGAGGCCTGCCGCATCGAGAAGATCGGTCTTGTTGAGCACGATCAGATCGGCGCAGGTCAGTTGATCCTCGAAAAGCTCCTCGATCGGGCTTTCGTGGTCGAGCGACTCGTCCTCCACGCGGCGGGCCTCGACGGCATCGTGATCGTCGGCAAAGCGCCCGGCGGCAACGGCGGCGCTATCGACGACGGTGACCACGCCATCGACGGTGACCTGCGTGCGGATGTCGGGCCAGTTGAAGGCGGCAACGAGCGGCTGGGGCAGCGCGAGGCCGGAGGTTTCGATGACGATGTGGTCGGGGCGCTGTTCGCGTTCCAAAAGCTTCGTCATCGTCGGAATGAAGTCGTCGGCAACCGTGCAGCAGATGCAGCCATTGGTGAGCTCGATGATATCGTCCTCGGTGCAGTTTTCGGCGCCGCAGCCCCTGAGCACCTCGCCGTCGACGCCGAGATCGCCGAACTCGTTGATAATCAGCGCGATCTTCTTGCCGTTCGTATTGGAAAGCAGATTGCGGATCATCGTCGTCTTGCCGGCGCCGAGAAAGCCGGTGATCACGGTCGCCGGGATTTTCTGCTGGTTCATGAAATTCAACCCTTCATCTTCAGCGGCAGACCTGCCGCGATAAAATACACATCCGCGGCTTCAGCCGCGATCATTTGATGCAAGCGGCCGGCATGATCCCGGAATTCCCGCGCCATGCGGTTTTCCGGAACGATGCCCAGACCGACCTCATTGGAAACGATGACGAGGCGCGCACGCGCCGTAGGCACGTACGCGGCAAGCGAGGCGAACTCTGCCCCAATGTCGCGCTGCTCCATCATCAGATTGGTGACCCAAAGCGTCAGGCAATCGACAAGGATCGCCCGCCCCTCGCCGTCGATCGCCCGCAGGCATCCGACAAGATCGAGCGGTTCTTCCTGGGTATGCCACAGATGGCCACGATCGGCTTTGTGCTTGTCGATCCGGACGCGCATCTCGTCGTCCCAAGCCCGGCCCGTTGCCACATAATGGCGCTCCAGACCGGTCGAAACGACCAACTGCTCGGCAAAACGTGATTTTCCAGAGCGCGCACCGCCCAAGACGAAGGTCGCGCCGGATGATATCGGGCTCATGGAAAGTACTGTCCGATCTGCGGAAGTCTTCCGCGAGAAGCCGGAGCGGCTGCAAAACGCAGCCGGAAAATCTCTCTTTCAGCCATGACAACCTCCGTGCTGGCAGCGGGCATCACCCAGGAATGGGCTGTTCGCCCGGCACGATTGGCAGGTCTCCTGGCTCGCGGATTTTAGCCGCGATCGGGGCAGACCGGAAACCGGTCGCCCAGATCGTGCTAGCGGATCTTCCTCGCCTTCCCGGCTGCATTTCATGAAAAGGCGGACGATTCGTAGACGTAAGAGGCGTCCAGCCCCGGTTGATCATGATGCACTGCCAGTGACTTTTCCGTCGCCGCTTCCGCGCCGCCCGCCTGCACTATTGCAGACCGTCAACCACGGGGAACCAACGCCGGACGGAAAACCCTGACCGCTCTACAGTCGCGGGGTCGGCTATGATGACGGTGCCCGGATTGGGTCCACCGCTTCACATTCCCTTTTCATCCGTACCGATTCAACCGGTCCGGAACCATCCGTTATGAAGTCATCGTTAGGCAAGGCCACTGGCGAAGTCAATCGTGAGCCATCACTCACGACAACGACATTGCATGCCTCGGGCCGCGGTCAAGACGACCTTCTCTACCATATTTATCGTCTTTTATCAGTGGCTTACGTCACAAATAATTGTTGCCAGCGCCGGTCTTTTGCCGCAATTGCATCGCAAGCGGGTCGCGCCACTGATTGCCCTTCCCCTCACCGCACTTGACCGCACCAGCGCCCGCCTAGTTTCTCTGCCATGCTCCTGAAAGTCGATATCCGCCGCTTCGGCCCGTTTCACACCCTCCTCGATATCGGGCGGATGCGCGCTCTGCTGCGGCGGAGCGAAATGGGGATGGTTATCGCCGGCGCGATCGTCGGGGTGATCTCCGGGCTGGCTGTGACAGGCATGAGCCTGGCCTCCCGTGCAATGCACAGGCTGATCTTCGGAATCAGCGACGTCGAGAGGCTGAGCTCCTCGCAGATCGATAACAAGTTCCTGCTACTGACGGCACCGGTTTGCGGCGGCATCCTGCTCGGTCTTTTGCTGTTCATCCTCGCCAAGACCCGTAAGAAGCCGATGGTGGACCCGATCGAGGCAAACGCTCTGCATGGCGGTCGGCTATCGCTCACCGACAGCATTCTGGTGGCCGTCCAGAACCTTATTTCGAACGGATTCGGCGCTTCGGTGGGCCTGGAAGCCGGCTACACACAGTTGGCGGCCGGTCTGGCCTCGAAGCTTGGCCTGAAGTTGCAGCTTCGCCGGTCGGACCTGCGCGTTCTCGTCGGATGCGGCGCGGCCGGTGCGATTGCCGCGGCCTTCAATGCGCCGCTGACCGGCGCCTTCTATGCCTTCGAGCTCATCATTGGCACATACACCATCGTCTCGCTGACGCCCGTTGTCGTTTCCGCACTGGTCGCGACCCAGGTTGCGCGGCTGCTGGCCGGCAGCGATTTCCTGATCGATGTTGGCGAATTCGGCTCGGTCATGCCGGCGGACTATGTCCCGGCTCTGCTACTCGGTGCCGTCTGCGCGGGCGTTGGCATTCTCATCATGCAGGGCGTCGCCTCGATCGAGGAACTGGCGCGCCGGAGTTCCATCGCAACGCCGCTGCGCCCCGCCCTTGGCGGCATCGTCGTCGGTCTGCTGGCCCTTATCACGCCGCAGGTCCTGTCAGCGGGACACGGAGCGCTGCACCTCAATCTCGGGCGCGATGTCGCTATTCCGGTCCTCATTGGGTTGCTTCTCCTCAAAGCCTTCGCCTCCGCGATCTCGATCGGCTCGGGTTTCAGAGGCGGCCTCTTCTTCGCGTCGCTGTTCATGGGGGCGTTGCTCGGCAAGCTATTTGCCTATTCCGCACCCTATTTCGCCCACGCGACGCTGACACCCGTCATCTACGCGGTCGTCGGCATGAGTTCGCTCGCAGTCGCCGTTATTGGCGGCCCCCTGACGATGACGTTCCTGGCGCTGGAGATCACCGGCGACTTTCCAATCACCGCGCTTGTCCTTGCGGCCGTCATCACGTCCTCACTCGTCGTGCGCAGCACCTTCGGCTACTCCTTCGCAACATGGCGCTTCCACCTGCGCGGCGAGAGCATTCGCAGCGCCCACGATGTCGGCTGGATTCGCAACCTGACGGTCGGCCGGCTGATGCGCGCCGATGTGAAGACCGCCAACGCCACGCTCTCGATCGACGAGTTCAAGGAGCGCTTCCCCATTGGTTCGGCGCAGCGCGTCGTCCTGGTGGACGACACGGGCAAATATAGCGGCCTGGTGCTCGTTCCCGATATTTACGCGAACCTGACCGACACCGACGACACCGGCAAGGATCTCAGCGAATTCATCCGCTACAAGAACGATTTCCTGCAGCCGCAGATGAACGCCAAGCAGGCAGCCGCCATCTTCGACAAGACCGAAAGCGAAGCGCTGGCCGTCGTCAACAATCTGATTGAGCGCAAGGTTGTCGGGCAACTGAGCGAGGCCTATACGCTCCGCCGCTATAGCGAAGAACTAGATCGCCGCCGCCGCGAAATATCTGGCGAGATCTAGCCGAAGAGCTTGTCGAGCCAGCGCCGGTCAAGACAGGCTTCCAACTCGGCCGCAATGTCGTCAAGGGCCTTTTCGACACCCGCACGGTAATCGTTCGCTTCGCCCGAAAGACCGAGACTCCGCAGCAAATGGGAACGATAAATGTCACTCGTGAAGAGCCCGTGCAGATATGTGCCGGCAATCCGGCCGTCTGCGGATACTGCACCGTCCGGCTTTCCATCGATGATCGCGAACGGCCGGCCGCAATCCTCTCCGACGGTGATGCCGAGGTGGATCTGATAGCCTGCAAGCGGCGCGCCGTCTTCCACCGTCACGGCGACGCTGTTCCGCACCGTCTTTTCCGGTGCCATCATCGTCTCGACATCCAGTAGGCCGAGACCGGTAGTCTCCACCGCATCTCCCTCGATGCCCAAGGGGTCGCGGACCTTACGTCCGAGCATCTGATAGCCGCCGCAAATGCCGATGACCCGGCCACCCCGTTTCACATGGGCCAGGAGATCGGCATCCCAACCTTGCGTGCGCATATCCGCCAGATCCGATATCGTCGACTTCGAACCGGGCAGGATGACCAGACGGGCGTCCGACGGCAGCCGCTCGCCGGGGCGGACAAAAACCAACTCGACATCCGGCTCCGCAGCCAGCGGATCCAGATCGTCGAAATTCGCGATGCGGGAAAACACCGGTACGGCAATCCTCAGCGCAGCCGTACCGCCTCGTGCCAGGCGCTCCAGCGCCACCGAGTCCTCGGCCGGCAATTGCGAAGCGTATTTGAGCCACGGCACCACACCGAAGCATGGCCACCCGGTATGATCCCGTACAGCATCGATCCCTGCATCGAACAGCGAAACGTCGCCGCGGAACTTGTTGATGATGTAGCCGGATATCATTGCCCGGTCTTCCCCGGATAGGATCGTATGCGTGCCGACCAGCGAAGCGATCACGCCGCCCCGATCGATATCGCCCACCAGGACGACGGGCACGCCGGCGCGTGCCGCAAATCCCATATTGGCGATATCGCCGGCCCTGAGATTGATTTCGGCAGGCGAGCCGGCGCCTTCCACAATGACAAGATCTGCTCTGATCGAAACTTCGGAAAAGCTCTGCATCACGTAGTCGAGGAGTGCGGGCTTGAGTTTTTGATAGTCCCGCCCTTTGGCCTGCCCCCAGACCTTGCCGTGGACGATGATCTGGCTGCCGTATTCGGATTGCGGCTTGAGCAACACAGGATTCATGTGCACGGAGGACGGTACCCGCGCAGCGAGCGACTGCAGCCATTGCGCACGGCCGATCTCACCACCGTCATCAGCGACAGCGGCATTGTTTGACATGTTCTGGGGCTTGAAGGGACGGACCGAAAGGCCGCGATTGGCAGCAAGCCGGCAAAGCCCCGCAACAAGAACGGTCTTGCCGACGTCGGAGCCGGTACCCTGGAGCATGATGGCCTTGGTCATTGTCGCAGAACTCCGGAGAAATTCGCCTCGGCCTACAACGACGTCAAGGTTGCGGTCAATCGCAGGCGCCGAAAATGCGAAGGCCGCGTCAACCGTTGAAGGTTGCGCGGCCTGCCGAAATACGCTGGCGCATTCGCCCACACACGGCGAAGCTCACGTTCCCCGGGACGCACTACCTGATCCGGAGAAGCAGCGGTGTCCCCCGCTACGCAACAACAGATAGCGCCACATTATTACCGGAGGGTTAGCAAGCCCTTAAGCAAAGATGAATTTTGGCATTTTCTGACTTTTCTTCTCGATCGAGGCGCCGCTGCCAAGTCTACCAACACAATCTCTGAACGCTCGCGGTAATCTTTTGGTGAGACTAGCATTAACGATATTAAATCAGATGTTTAGACTTCACGCCTCAAGCACAGAAGACAATTGATTTCCGCAACCGAACGCGTAGGCTGCCTTCCAAGGCGCCAAGACGAGCGCCACCGCAAAAGCCCGGACAACAGCACGAGGACCTCCGCGAGGTGTGGAACGCCTAGGTTGTGGCCGCTGCAGCAAGAATGGGAACGCAAGATGAGATTTCTCTGCACGTCAATCCTGCTCGCCGCAGGAGTTTGTGCAGCCGCCGCTACCGCGCAGGCTGCCGAATGCGGCAACGTCGCCATCGCTGAAATGAAATGGGCCTCGGCCGGTATTGCCGCCAACTTCGATAAGTTCATTCTCGAGAAGGGTTACGGCTGCTCGGTCAAGATCGTCCCGGGTGACACGATGCCGACTTTCCTCTCGATGAACGGAAAAGGTGAGCCGGATATCGCGTCCGAGTTCTGGATTAATTCAGTGCGCACCGAACTCGATAGCGCAGTCAAGGAGGGCAAGTTGATCCAGGCGGCCGAAATCCTCTCGGAGGGCGCCGTCGAGGGCTGGTGGATACCGAAATTCATCGCCGATGCCAATCCGGAGATCCGCAGCGTAGAGGACGCACTCAAGCATCCCGAACTTTTCCCGGCACCGGGCAATTCATCGCAGGGCGCGGTCTATAGTTGTCCCGTCGGCTGGAGTTGCCAGATATCGACGTCAAATCTGTTCCGCGCGCTGGGAGCCGACAAGAACGGGTTTCAGCTTGTCGAAACCAGCAGCCCGCAGGAACTTGATGATTCCATCGCAGCCGCATTCCAGAAAAAGACCGGTTGGCTTGGCTACTATTGGGCCCCGACAGCCATCCTCGGCAAATACGACATGACTCTCCTCAGCTTCGGCGTCGGTCATAACAAGGCAGAATGGGACAGCTGCACATCGGTCCCTGGCTGCGCTCGACCGCAGGTGAACTCCTACCCAGTCTCCAGGGCCTACACGATCGTGACCAAGGGCTTCGCCGATCGGGCCGGGTCGGCGATGGATTATCTCAAGGTCCGCTCATGGGACAACACGACGATCAACGAAGTGCTTGCCTGGCAGGATGAGAACCACAAGAGCAACGAGGAGGCCACGATCTATTTCCTCCAGAACTATGCCGCCCTGTGGACCAAATGGGTTCCTGCCGATGTCGCCCAGAAGGTCAAGGCCGGGCTTTAAGGCGAGCCCGCCGGACGATAGATCCGCGCATGAGAGTGAACGCGCGACGAGAACGTCTTCCCTGTGGCGTTGTGGTTTTCCTATAAGCAGCGACTGCTTGTGCCCGAATCGTGCAAAGTCGCGTTTGCCCAGACCAGGAGAATAGAGATGACACCTGCTCCATTTCCAGACCGAGACACGATCGCCTCAAAGTTTGCGAGCTTCGGTGAACAGGAGAAAGCCTACATTGTCCTGCTGATGGAAAACGCGGCACAGGATGAGAACCTCATCGATGGCCTCCACCGCCACCTGGACAACGCCGCGAGCGCATCGTTCCTGAACACATTGAAACTCGATCACCTTGGGAAATGGATTGGCGAGGCAGCACCCGTTCGCCTGCAGATACGCCTCATGGAGGCCGCGAAATCAAGCCAGCATCCCGTCTATGCAGCTTTCCGGACCGGGCTTTCGCGTTCCGGCGGGCTGGAAAAGGCCTACCCGCCGGCAGCGATCTGACGCCGTATTACCTCGTGGCCGCGCGACCGACCGAACGACCTGCATCCTGAGTCGCGTTTACGGCATTTGCCGTGTCGCGACCGATGCCGCGAATCGTGTTTCCGCACGAAGAAAGCACGAGCAGTATTGCGAGGGCGGAGCCGATCTTAGCCATTGTCGTCATTATGAAATCCTTCCTTCTCAATCGTCCGGGCGCGGGCGACTCCCGCCACGCGCGTTAAACCCCGGAGGAAGAAAAGAGGTCCCCGCTTAGTTGTCAAGCAGCAACGGCTTTTGCTTTTTCGGCAAAGGCAAAGCGGATACTTTCGGCCACAGCCCGCATCGGGCTGTTCATCTGCGATGCGGTGAGCAGCCTGATGTCGAAGGAACCAAGCTCGGGCAATCCTTCCTGCAGTCCGAGGATCGCCATCTCATCGGTGACATAGGAACGCGGCAGCGGCGCGATTGCCAGGTCGGAAACCACAGCTGCCCGTTGCGCCATCGTGTGGCCGCTGAGAAAAGCGACACGATAACCGCGCTTCATGCGCTCAAGTTGCGACAGTGCCTCCGAGCGCCAGATGCAGCCATCTTCCCAGATCGAGATCGGCAGCGGATCGCGGCGATGCGCCGTACCGCACTTGGCGCCAGCCCACACCAGCCGCTCGCGAAATACGATCTCGCCGTCAGTCGGCAGTGGACGCGTCGCGCAATTGATCAGCGCCAGGTCCAGGCGTTGCTCTTCAATGCGCTTCTTGAGGCCGATGCTCATGTCGATGGTAACGTCGACCATAATGCTCGGGAAACTCTCAGCGAAGCTTTTCAGGATACGCGGCAGCAGTCGTTCCCCGATATCCTCCGGCGCACCGAGCCGCACCACGCCGCTTAGTTCGGGCATGATGAACCGCGAAACCGCCTCGTTGGACAAAGCGAGAATGTTGCGCGCATAAGACAGCAGCACCTCACCATGCTGGGTCAGGCTGACGGACCGCGCATCCCGCAGGAAAAGCGTAGCGCCGAGTTGCTCCTCCAGCTTCTTGATCTGCATGGAGACCGCCGACGGTGTCCGGTAGACGGCTTCCGCGGCAGTGGAAAAATTGCCGGTCTCTGCTATGGCAACGAAGGTGCGCAGCACGTCGTTATCAAGCAAGGGAATGGGACGGCGAAAGGGAATGCTCATCGTCACATCTTTCAATTTTTCTGAATTTGAATTCCATATCATTTTGTTTGATTGAAAGTCAACCCGACAATATCCTTCCTTCGTAGCGGCGAGTACTGATGAAAGGAGGCCGCGATGAACACTCTCAACGCTATCTTTGACATCTTTTACGCATTCAGATCACGCCAGATCTCCCGCCAGACGCGCAATCGCACACGAGATCAGTTGGCACGGCTGCCGAGACATCTCGCCGATGATCTCGACCTGCAAGCTCTTGGCATGACCGAGCCTCGCTGAGACGCGAGACCCCAGC
The DNA here is from genome assembly GCF_014193145.1 of Rhizobium sp. BK060. Lineage (NCBI taxonomy): Bacteria > Pseudomonadati > Pseudomonadota > Alphaproteobacteria > Hyphomicrobiales > Rhizobiaceae > Rhizobium > Rhizobium sp. BK060. The sequence goes on along the minus strand of NZ_JACHYW010000018.1, from coordinate 77,226 downwards.
AGCGGCTTCAAAGACGCGGTCAAAGGCTCTAATATATACGCTCCGCGGCGCGGCTACGGAGCGTAATGACCATGGCGATGAATGACGCGTGTTTCCAAGGTGATATCCCTGCAGCGTATGACCGGTACCTGGTACCGATCCTGTTTGACCCTTATGCGGCCGATCTGGCGCAGCGCCTGGCGCCGCTTCATCCGCACCGCGTTCTCGAAGTCGCGGCGGGGTCTGGCGCTCTGACGCGTGCGCTATCGTCGGTGCTTCCGCACGCCGAAATCATCGCCACCGATTTGAACCAAGCCATGTTGGATGTCGCCGCATTGAGACATTCCGGAGGGCATGTCGCATGGCAACAGGCCGACGCCTTGAGCCTGCCCTTCCCCGCTCAGATCTTTGACGCCGTCACAAGCCAGTTCGGCGTCATGTTCTTTCCCGACAAGCACCGCGCCTACCGCGAAATCCTCCGGGTACTGAAGCCGAAGGGGACATTCCTCTTCAACACCTGGGACTCCGTGGAGAACAACGCCTTCGCAAAGGCCGTCAAGGCTGCGACGGATGCGCTGTTTCCAGACGATCCGCCGGATTTCTTCCGGCGGACACCGCACGGCTACTTTGATGCCGAGGCGATCCTGTCGGAGCTCGAGCGGGCCGGCTTCCAGTCGGCGACTTTCACGAAGGTCGACAAGACTGCCCGTGCATCCTCGGCAAGTGACGTGGCGACCGCCTTCTGCCGGGGTAGCCCGCTCCGCATGGAAATCGAAGCCCGCCAGTCGAAAATCGATGTCGTTGCCCGCGTGGCCGATACACTTGAACAGGTTTTCGGCAAGGGACCGATCGAGGGCCGGATGTCCGCGTTTGTGTTCACCGCCGAGGCCCCACGCCAGACCTAAGCTGCTCGGCGCCCCGTTTCCGTGGTACCGCAGCCACCGTGGCTATCGGCAGGGTTCGATTGCGCCGCCAGGAAGCGGCCCACGTGACGACGCAACACTGTCGGAACATCCTGTGTGGAGCGACGTTCCTTCTATGCAACGCACCCTTTGTCGTTGCACTGACTGCGTTTCCCTCAACTGCAGTCCCAGAGGCCCGGCGCTGTCCAAACCAGCACCGGGCTTTTCTCTCTCGGCTCACCATTCACCCCTTAGATAATTAAGCTCCACCTAAAATAAATCTTGAAATCGCCGTCTCGGTAATGATGATGCTTGGCGTCAGCCAGGAGGGGTATCGATGTCACAATACCAGGAAACGCGGCGGTTCAAATGCACCGGCGACGCTGGAGATCCCTGCATCGTCATCGAACAGATCAAGATTGCTGATGAAGCCATCGCCAGCCCAAGAACAGACTATATGACGGTGGATGGCGACGTCGCCAATCGCCTCGACAGGAAGCACTTTCTGATCCTGATGAAGGGCGAGGTCGTTAAGATTCAGAGGGCTCTAAGGAAAAAGCACTGAGCTGCTACTAAGCGGCGTTGCCATCGCGGCGCGGGCCGACGTCGTGGTGGGTCCCTGCTACCTCGGAATGGACTGAGGTGCTGCTGGGCACATGTCATCAGCGCGTCATGTGACGGTGATGTCTTAACGCACCGAGCGCTGAGACTCGTTTCCATTCGGCGCTGTTCACCGTTGGAATGACTGATGCTGTATATCATTGCCGTCGCCAGTGCCCTGCTGGCAGTCAATACCCTCAGCCTTATGATCGCCGGATGGCGGCTTCGGTCCCGCCAAGACAAGGCGCCAAGCGTCTCTGCGCGCCCTTCAGTCTCGATCGTGATACCTCTTTGCGGAGTGGAACAGTTCTCGCGGGAGACACTCCAAAGCGCACTTAGCCTGGATTGGCCCGACTACGAAGTCATCTTCTGCGTTGCCGACAGGAGCGATCCCATCATTGGTGTAGTCGAGCACACGCTCCGAACAAAGCCGCTGACAAGCGCAAAAATCCTTGTCGGAGACGACCGCATCAGCGCAAATCCGAAACTCAACAATTGCGTCAAGGGCTGGAACATGGCGTCCCATGAATGGGTTGTCCTTGCCGACTCCAACGTCCTGATGCCCACAGACTATCTTGCACGCCTGCTGGCATCATGGCGGCCCGATAGCGGACTTGTCTGTTCGACGCCACTTGGGTCCCGTCCCAACGGGTTTTGGGCGGAGGTCGAATGTGCGTTTCTCAACACTCACCAGGCGCGCTGGCAGTATGCGGGTGAGGCGCTCGGATTCGGCTTCGCGCAGGGCAAGAGCATGCTATGGCGCAAGAAGATGCTCGACGCACGCGGCGGCATCCAGGCACTTGCGGCTGAAATCGCCGAAGACGCCGCCGCCACAAAGCTGGTGAACAGCATGGGTCTCAAGGTACATCTCGTCGCCGGCCCGTTCGAGCAGCCCCTGGGCAGACGGACCTTCCGCGAGATCTGGGCAAGGCAATGCCGTTGGGCGCGGCTAAGGCGCGTCACCTTCCCGCACTTCTTCGCGCCGGAGATCCTGCTTGGTGTGGTGCCCCCCTTATTGCTGTGCACGAGCGCTGCCTTCGTATCCGGGAGTAGTCTTCCCGCAACAGCTTTCGCGGTTTTATGCGCCGCCTACACACCGGAGCTTATTCTTACGGTCCGTAAGAATTGGCACCTGTCCCCGCTGTCACTCGTCGCAATGGTTACGCGCGATGCCTTGCTTCCAATTATCTGGACGAGGAGCTGGTTGGCAGGGAGCTTCGATTGGCGTGGGAACAGGATGGTGATCGGATCGCAGGAGTCGCGTCTCGAAGCTGGCGTGGCTGGATCGACCGCAAGTCCCTAACAACGGCGGGTGCATTCGATACGGTGTCGTATGTGAGGCCGCCCCTTAGGAGCTGGAATGCTCCGAAATTGACCTCAGGTTGGCAACTTGGCCGACGTGCCCTTATCCGCGAAATCGGCACTATGCTTCCGATCCGTTCTATCGTCGCAATTGCGACGAGCGCGCCTCTGTTTGGCCGGCGCGCGCGCCTTCATCATTCAAAAACACTGATGATATCCATAAACTCTATTCGTTTGATTGATGGGAGCAAAACACCCATATTCTCACCATGAAACAAGCGTCATCCGACGAGGAAAGGAAACGGACATGACGACGATTACCTTCAGGCACACCAAGACGCCTTCAAGCGAAGCCCACCTGCATATTGTCGACTATGCCCGCAAGCTGGTACATACATGGCATCAGCGACAGCTTGCCCGCGAAATTGAATCCATGCCTTTCGACATGCGCAAGGACATTGGCTGGCCGTCGGCGGATGACGCGGATGAACGCAAGGTCATGTAATGAATCCGACATTCCTCCCCGTGTGAAAGCGGCGCCTCGCCTTCGTGCAGCGCCGTTTTTTCCGTTTTTACGGCCACCTTATTAAATCTTGAATTTCAGACGCATATATTTTCCGCAATCGCCTTTTTTGAACTTTTGACGACAGCGATCGTCATTTGACCTTCGTCAATTTCAGCAATGTCGCAAATTTGCTCTTTGCGGCCGCATTTATCCATGAGAATGTCGCTTTCAGGATATCGAAACGACGTATTCCAAGCAACGAATAGTGCATTCGACCTCGAGCACGGATTTGTCTCATGAATAAGATGTCGCATAAGCAACGCTCTCTCGTCTTCTTCATGGTTCCGCAGTTTACGATGCTGCCTTTTTCAGCGGCAATCGATACGCTGCGCATCGCCAACCGTATGCTCGGCTACCAGGCCTATACCTGGCGGCTGACCTCGGTTGACGGGCAAAAGGTCTATTCTTCCTGCGGCATCGGTATCGAGGCAAATACGTCGCTTGCCGACGAGCGCCGCAATCTCGGTGGCGAGCACCGTCCGAGCATGGTGCTGGTCTGTTCCGGTATCGATGTCGAAGACTTCAATAACAAGTCCGTCAGCGCTTGGCTGCGCGAATCCTACAATCGCGGCGTCGCCGTCGGGAGCCTCTGTACGGGCGCACATATCCTCGCCCAGGCGGGGCTGCTGAATGGCAAGCGCTGTGCGATCCATTGGGAAAACCTGCCTGGCTTCTCCGAAGCTTTTCCGCAGGCCGAGGTCTACGCCGATCTCTATGAGGTGGACAGCAATCTCTATACATGTGCTGGCGGCACTGCTTCGCTGGACATGATGCTGAATTTGATCGGCCAGGATTTCGGCGAAACGCTGGTGAACCGGGTCTGCGAGCAGCACCTGACCGATCGCGTGCGCAGCCCGAACGATCGCCAGCGCCTGCCTCTGCGTGCGCGCCTCGGCGTCCAGAATGCCAAGGTTCTTTCCATCATCGAGCTGATGGAGGGCAACCTTTCCGAACCGCTCTCACTTCTGGAGATCGCCGATGGCGTCGACCTGTCACGCCGGCAAATCGAACGGCTGTTCCGCCAGGAAATGGGGCGCTCGCCGGCCCGCTACTATCTGGAAATAAGGCTGGATCGCGCCCGCCATCTGCTCGTGCAGTCCTCCATGCCGGTTGTTGAAGTGGCTGTCGCCTGCGGCTTCGTTTCCGCCTCGCACTTCTCCAAATGTTATCGCGAACTCTATCATCGCTCGCCGCAACAGGAGCGTGCAGAGCGCAAGATGACGATGGCAACCGCACGCCAGGCCATCGCGGCGTGATGTCAGTCGGGGCGGCTATTGAGCCGCCTCCTCCGTCATGCGCGCGTCGGAATAGACCTGATTACGACCCTTGTGCTTGGCCATATAGAGAAACTGGTCGGCGGCATTCAGATAGTTGTCGAAGGTCTCGTAGCCGGAAATTTCGGCAACGCCGATCGACACGGTGACCGAAAGCTCTTCGTCATCCGCCATCACCTTCAGACGTGAGATATCTGACCGTATCTCGTCACACAGCTTGCTCGCGGCAATCGAGTCCATCATCGGGAACAGGATCGCGAACTCCTCTCCGCCAAGGCGCGAAAGCAGGTTGTCGTCCCCCTCGAAGATCGTCCCCAGCCGATTTGCGACCGCCTTCAGCACTTCATCCCCGATCTCATGACCGTAGGTGTCGTTCAGCCGCTTGAAATGATCAATGTCCAGCACCGCAACGGCGGCCGTAGCCTTCTGACGCAGGCAGTCATTCACCAGCTTCGGCCCGAGATCGTAGAAATAGCGGCGATTGTAGAGCCCGGTCAGATAGTCGCAGGCCGCGGCTGCCCGAAGCTGCTTCAACTGTGTCAAGGTCTCGACGTTGTTGGCGATCCGGCACTGCAGTTCTTCGGCCACGAACGGCCTGTAAAGAAAATCGGATGCGCCGGCCTTCAAAAAGCTCACAGAAAGCATGCGATCGCTCGAGGATGAAACTCCGATGATCCGCAGCCTGTCCGAGCCGAAGCGCCGCCGTATCCGCCGCGTCAATTCGTAGCCGCTCATGTCGGGCATATGGTGATCCGTGACGACAACCTCAATATCGTCGTAGGCTTCGAGCGCCGCGAAGGCTTCGAGCCCAGAAGCCGCTTCGACAACCACGTATTGCTGCGCTTCGAGCAGCCCGACAAGGACCTGGCGCGCGGAATCAACATCGTCGACCACAAGAACCCGCGTTTTCCTGTTCGACAATACCCGTCTGACGCTGGCGACAACGTTATCGAGCGCGAACTCATTGTCCTTCAGCACGTAATCGATGACATTGCGCTCCATGATGCGATTGCGCGTATCGAGGTCGAAAGTGGCGGTGAAGACAATGGCCGGAATACCAGCCTGTATAGTGCAGTCGAGCGCTTCACCGTAGGGCGCGTCCGGCAGATTGAGGTCGACAATCGCCATTGTGTAATCGCTTGGCGACTGGGCGATAGTCTCGTTCAGCACTTTGAGGGAGGAGCAAGGCTTGACGTTCAGCCCGAGTTCCGCATGAAGCCGGTGGCACAGAACGGCGGAAAACATCCGGGAATCTTCAACCAGGAGTACCCACTGACCACCAAAGCGTGGCCCGGCCCCATCCCGATGGAGATCCTCCTGGAACGCCATTCACCCCTATCCCCCAGAAAGCCGCAGCGGTCCGAATCGACCATCTTCTCGACTTATGTGAAGATAACTCACAGAAACACGCCTGAGAAGATATCGGGACTTGGCAATACCTGAAATTGCAGAAATCTCGACCTCAAACGCGTGATAGCGCTTCCGCCTACCATCGTCGGGCGGAGGCAGCGCGTCAGGCAACGGCACGCTCCTTGCGCATCGACTGGATTTGCAGCAGTGTGTCCAGGTTCTGGTTGACGCGGCAGTAGAACTCCTCATCGATGAACGGCCGCAGCATGAAGTCGTTGCCGCCAGCCTTGAGGAAGCGCGCCGACAGCAGCCGGTTCGACGATGACGACACCCCGATGATGCGGAGTTCATGTGAGCCGATGCTGGCGCGGATGCGCCGGGTCAGCTCGAACCCATCGATATCGGGCATGTTGTAGTCGGTGATCATCAAACCGATGTCGCGGTTCGCCTTGAGAATCTCGAGCGCCTTGGCGCCGCTGTCTGCTGTGCTGACCCGGAAATTGTAGCGCTTGAGACGGCTTGACAGCAGGGCACGAGCCGTCGGGCTGTCGTCGACGATCAAAACGTGGTGACGATGATTGGTGAGGAATCTGCAGATCGATTCCGCAAGCAGGTCGACTGCAAAGACATTGTCCTTGAGGATATAATCGACAATGTCCTTGGCCATCAGCTTGTCGCGCATGCCTTCCTGGAAGGTGCCAGTGAAGACGATGGTCGGGATGCTGAGATCGACCAGATACTCCAGAGCCTCGCCGTTCTCAGCACCAGGCAGGTTGATGTTGGAGATGGCGAGCGTGATCGGGTCGGTCGACTTGTCGTAGGACAACTGCAGCTCTTCGAAATTCCGGCAGATTTCCACGTCGATATCGAAGAGCTCCTTCAGCCGCTTGCCTATCATCGACGTAAATACGTTCGAATCCTCAGCCAGAATAATGCGCACATCAGCGAACATGCCTCCGGAATATTGCATTCCCGAAATACCCAAAAACGCCATTTCGAAACCTTTTGATGAAACTCCTGTCCCCGGCTGAAATCGGTACAGTACCCGGTTTGAATAAGTATTAATCGACCGCCTTCGCTGACCAACAAAAAGGCGGCCACGAGGGCCGCCCTGATATTCTTCAAAACATGCTTAAAAGACTATGCGCGCAGCGCCGCATTGTCCGGATCGAAGGGGCTCTCGCCGACGACGGTCGCGTTGTACGTCGTGCCGAGGATCTTGATCTTAAGCTTCGTGCCTTCCTTTGCGTAGTCCGGCCGCAGCATCGCCAGCGCAAGCGAACGATTGATACGGAAGCCGAACGTGCCGTTTGTCGCACGCCCGACAAGTTCGCCCGCCTCGTTGTAGATCGCTTCCGAACCGCGGGCATCGACATCATTGCCGGTCTCGACGACGAGGGTTGCGAAGTTCCACTTCAGACCCTTATCCTTGTAGGCCAGCAGCCCCTCGCGGCCGAGGAATTCCTTCTCTGGCTTGATGAAGCGATCGAGTGCCGATTCATAGGCGTTGTACTCGATCGACATCTCGCGCGGGATGAGGCGGTAGGACTTCTCGACCGACATCGACAGCATCGCGCGAATACCGAAGGGCTTGATATCGAATTCGGCTCCGGCTTCCATCAGCTTGTCGAAGATGTAGTTCTGCATCTCGATCGGGTGGTGCAATTCCCAGCCTAGCTCGCCGACGAAATTGACGCGCAGCGCATGTGCGCTCGCAACGCCGATCGAGATCTCCTTGCCGGAAAGCCACGGGAAGTCCTTGTTCTCAAGGCTCGTACGCGTGAGCTTCTTGAGCAGATCACGTGACTTCGGACCGGCAAGCACGAGCACGCCGAGCCGCTGCGTGATCTGCTGCAGACGAACGGAGCCGTCGGTGGGCGCGAGCTTGCGCAGATAGTCATGGTCGTGCGCCTCATAGGCGCCCGCCGAGACAAGGTAGAAGCGGTTCGGAGCCCATTCGTAGACGGTGAACTCGGCACGCACGCCGCCGTGAACTGTCAGCATATGGCAAAGAGCGATGCGGCCGCGCTTCTTCGGGATGGCGTTGGCGAAGATCGATTCCAGCCAAGCGCGCGCCCCGGGGCCGGAGACTTCCATCTTGGCGAAGGCGGACATGTCGAGCACACCGACGTTCTTGTGCACGTTCATGACTTCGTTGCCGACATGCTCGAAGTAGTTCGAGCGACGGAACGACCACCGCTCGAGGATGCGACCGTCCTCTTCCGGGTCAGAGTGATTATGGTTGGTGAGAACATCCTCACCGACGCCGATCTGATCCTTCGGCAGGTCGTAGCCTTCAGGCGCAAACCAGTTGGCGCGCTCCCAGCCGTAGACCGAACCGAAAACAGCGCCCAGCTTTTTCAGGCGGTCGTAGACTGGCGTCGTCTTCAGCGGACGGGCGCCGGCACGCTCTTCATCGGGATAGTGCATGGTGAAGACATTCGCGTAGGCCTCTTCGTTCTTGGCGATGAGGTAGCCTTCGGTTGCATAGGGACCGAAACGACGCGGATCGACGCCCATCATGTCGACGGTCGGCTCGCCATCGACGATCCATTCCGCCAGCTGCCAACCGGCGCCACCGGCAGCCGTGATCCCGAAGGAGTGCCCCTCGTTGAGCCAGAAATTGCTGAGGCCCGGTGCGGGACCGACGATCGGGTTGCCATCAGGCGTATACGCGATGGCACCGTTGTACACTTTCTTGATGCCAACCTCGCCGAAGGCCGGGACGCGGGCAATGGCAGCCTCGATATGCGGCATCAGGCGATCAAGCTCTTCCTGGAAGAGTTCGTATTCGCTCTCGTCCGATGGGCCGTTGACGTAACAGACCGGTGCTCCGTGTTCATATGGCCCGAGAATAAGGCCGCCGTTTTCCTCGCGCATGTACCAGGCGCTGTCGGATTCACGGAGCACGCCCATCTCCGGCAATCCCTTGGCTTTGCGCTCGAGGATGGCCGGATGCGGCTCGGTGACGATGTACTGGTGTTCGACCGGGATGACCGGAATGTTGATCCCGACCATCTCGCCGGTCTTGCGGGCGAAGTTGCCGGTACAGCTGATGACATGCTCGGCGGTGATCTCGCCCTTGTCTGTCGTCACCTTCCACAGGCCGTCCGGCTGCTGCTCGATTGCCGTGACCGTGGTATTGCGGTAGATCGTGGCGCCGCGGTCACGCGCGCCCTTGGCGAGCGCCTGCGTCAGGTCGGCGGGCTGGATATAGCCGTCGTCTGGGTGCTGGATCGCACCGAGCAGACCGTCCGTCTCGCAGAGCGGCCAGATTTCCTTGACCTGTTCCGGTGTCAGCACTTCGACCTTTACGCCGATCGTTTCAGCGATGCCGGCATAGTACATGTACTCGTCCCAGCGATCCTTGGTGCGTGCCAGGCGGATATTGGAGACCTGGCTGAAACCGACATTCATGCCGGTCTCCTGCTGAAGCTCCTGATAGAATCGAACGGAATACTTGTGGATCTGGCCGACCGAATAGCTCATGTTGAACAGAGGCAGCAGGCCGGCGGCATGCCACGTCGAACCGGAGGTCAGTTCCTTGCGTTCGATCAGGACGACATCGTCCCAGCCCTTTTTGGCAAGGTGATAAAGCGTCGAAACGCCAACGACGCCGCCGCCGATGACCACTGCGCGCGCATGTGTCTTCATGGAGAATTACCCTCTGTTCTACTAACCTGTCCGACGAATGCCGCCGACGGAAATCGCCTTTGCGAACTATGCAGCGAGGCCGGGTTTGCCAAATGCCTGTTTACGACATGGGAAAAGCTTGCCGCGACTGCGTGCAAATAGGCAAGCCACAAAAGGCCTCTGGCCGAAAATCGGTGGACAAAAATTGTGATCAGAGAGGACCGTCGTTCACTTTACGACGGCAGATCCCTTGATGATGTCGATTGTTTCGCCGCCATCGAGACCAATCCGATCACCGTCAGGCGCGGTGATGAAGCAGCCCGACCGGCAGAACGTCTCCGATGCGCCGGGATCAAGCACCAGCTGCATCTTGTTGCCGCCCTCGGTAAGGACGATCACAACAGCGGCACTGTCGGTGTTGGTAATGGAAGCAGCGTGAGTTTGGCCTGCGGCCACGAGTGAAAGAAACAGTACGACGGCAAATCTTGCCATGCAGTGCGGCGCGGATGAAGCGCCCTCCCTTGGAGCGTCTCGGCGCTGCTGCCCCAGCAACGAAAACCCGATTGCAGGCGGTATACAGCGACCGCTCTGAACGATCGCTGAACAACCCCTTCACCCCTTGAGATTGCCATCAGCCGACTTGCCGCGCAACCGGCGCACCGTGCCGGCCTCCTCGTCCAGTTCGCTCGTCTCGGAAACGTCCTCGGCCGGCGGCTTACCTGCGTTGGCCGCCGCTCCAACCTGCTCGGGCTGTCGATGGAACACGATGTCGCTCTGCGGAAGAGGTATCTCGATACTCTCCTCCCTGAACCGCTTCAGGATCGCGATGCGGAGATCATTCCTGACCTTCAGGCCATCCCCCATGTCGGCAAGCATGAAGCGAAGCTCGAAGTCGAGCGAATACGGCCCGAAGCGGAGGAATTCCACATGCGGTTCGGGATTGCGCAGGACCACGGGCACCGCGTTGACGAGCTCCAGCAGGATATCCATGACCTTCTGCGGGTCGGAATCATAGCTCACCGAGACCGGTATCTCGGAGCGTCCCATCTTGTTGCGATGGGTCCAGTTGCCGACAGACGCGTTGATCAGCTCGGAATTCGGCACGATGATCGACTGCTTGCGGAATGTCTCGATTTCGGTCGCGCGCACGGAAATCCGCTTTACGATACCTTCAGCAGTGCCGGAGACCACGTGGTCGCCAACCTTGAATGGCCGCTCGACCAGCAGGATCAGGCCGGAGACGAAGTTCGACACGATGTTCTGGAGGCCGAAACCGATACCGACCGAAAGTGCCGAGGCGACGAGTGCGAAGCTCGAGAGGTCGATGCCCGCGGCAGAAACGCCGACGATCGCCGCAAGACCAACGCCGAGATAGCCGATACCCGTCTTGACCGAGTTTCGAACGCCAAGGTCGACATGGCTGCGCGCCATGACGTTGCTGTCAAGCCAGCGCTGGATCCAGCGCGTCAGCAGGTAACCACCGGCAAAAAGCAGGATGCCGGTCATTATCCCGACCAGCGAAATGCTGATACCGCCCAGCCGGACCTCCGTGAGAAGGCGATAGGCGATGAGTTGAAGATCCTGGATATGGAAGCCCCACAGGAGCAGTACCAACGGGATCCCAACCATCAGCGCGATGGCGGAGATACACATGCCGACCAACAGTCCCGCCTGATCGATGGCGACCGGACCAAGCTTGAAGCGCTTTTGGAGGAAGCGACCAAGCGATGTCTCACCGAAGGTTTCGCTGCGCGAAATCGCCTTCCCCGACAGCAGACCAATATAGGTCGTGACGATGATTGCACCGGTGATGATCAACTGTGTTGCGACGAAGCGCGCAAGCCCGACATAGCCGGTCAACGCCGTTATGATCAGACCTGCACCCAGCACGCGCAGAATGATCGCCATGCCGCGGGGCCAATGGCGTCCCGGCGCATCGGGATCCCCGTTTCGCGCTAGCATCGGCCGGCCGAACGAAGCGGCGATGAGGATGAAACCAATGATCAGGGCCGCGGTCAGACTCTTGACGACGGTCAGGACGAGCGGAGACCCCATCGCTTCGCTGATGCTGCCGAAGAGGTAGTCAAGCGCATTGACGACCGCCATCGCAAGCAGGCAGGCGCCGATCGAGCTCGCACCGCGGTTGGAAAGCCTGACAAGACGCCAATGCGGCTCCCTTGGCGCGAACACTGCATTGGTGAAGCGCCTGACGAAATAAATCAGCCCGATCGATCCGAAGAGCGCGCCGATGATCGGCGCGATATCCGGCCTTAGAACGTTGAAACTATTGAGGAAGAAGTAAGACGTCACCAAGAGGGCAGCAAGCGCAAACGTGCGGATCAGCGTCGACCAGAAAGCGATCGAGAGGCGGTTGATATAGGAGGGCTGCTCGTCCGTCTCCTTGCGCTGAAGGTAGCGACCAAAAATGCGGTAGCCGCCAGACAAGAGCACCATTGCCGTCACGAGGGACATGAAGATGGCCGCAAAGAAAGCGAAAGCCTTGAACTTCAGTACGAATCCCAACCAGCTGCTCAGCGCCTGGACGAATTCCGAGCCTTCCTGAACGAAGGCGCGTGCTGCATCGCCGAGAACGGAAAACGAAATGTCGGTGCGCCGCAGCAAGGTGGCGGCAAAAAGCTGACGGCGGGTTTCGGCAATGCGGTTGCCGAGCTTGCCGATGGAGGCGGACAGCGTTTCGGCATCGCCCGTAACGGCGTTGATCTGGGCGCGCTCCGCCGTCAGGGCGTTACGCTCGGTCGTGACGATCTCCGCCTCCGCCGGCTGACCTTCCTTCGGTGGATCGCCGAGCTCGGTCAGGCGGTTTTTGATCTGGTCGAGCCGCGGTCTGAGGCCAACGGATATGTTGAGAACCGAGCGGCCAAGTTCGTCGGTCTTTCCAGCGAGAGCCACCAGCGCGTCGTCATCGTCACGCTTCTGCTTGACGCCATCCTCCAGCGAAGCGAGGTCTTGCTTTGCCTTCTCGATCGCTTTCGCGGCCTGCTCGATTGAGCTGTCAGCGACAGACGCCTGCTCGGTCGCTTGCGGCGGCTGCGAGGCCTGCGGTGCGGGCGTCTGGGCGCTCGCAAGGTTCGCGCCCACGCCCGCCAGCGCTGCGACTAGGAGAATGCGAAGCAAGAGTCGTGTCGGCCGCAAAATATCCCCGCTCGGGTTTGCTGGATCGGATTGGATTCCAGCTTTTCATAAGAAAGAAAGGCGACAGAAAGGCGACGCGATCAGAAGCCGGCGCCCGGCTGCGCCAGATATTCCAGCTCTGCCGCTGTCGATTGCCGCCCGACGAGGGCGTTTCGATGTGGAAATCGACCGTACACTTCAATCACCTCCCGGTGGCGAAGCGCATAGTCGATATATTCCTCATCGCCAAGCGCTCTGAACAACGCCACGGCACGCTCCTGCTCCTCCAGATCTTCGCAATGCTCGAAAGGCATGTAGAAAAACGTCCGGCATTCCGGGCTGACTTTCTGGTCCGCTCCAGCTTCCAGCGCAAGCTTTGCCTCGCTTAGCGCAAGCCCGTCGGTGGCGAATGCAAGCGGTGTCGCGCGATATATGTTGCGCGGAAACTGATCGAGCACGATCACTGCGGCAAGCCTGCTGCTCGGGGTCGAGCGCCATTCCTCCGTCACGCCACGCGAGAGTGCAAGATGGGTGTCACGAAAGCGCTGGCGAATATCCCGATCAAAGTCCAACGTCGCCTTGAACCATTGATCCCGCCCACACTCTTCGAACCAGAAGTCGAAGACCTCCTGAGGCGTACAGACATGTCCGAGTTCCATGTATCCTCCCGACAAAGGCCGACCGATTGCAAAGCGACCGACTATTTCGTGCCGATCTTGTGACCCGACACCTCGGCGCCGGCATCCGGCGCCAGCTGCAGGAAGCGCAGTGACGATATGATGCCGATTGCTCCCACGACAAGAAACGCCCAGCGGAAATCGATGAGCCCCGGACCTTCGACGCTACGCAAAGCGACAGAGATGTTCAGCGCCGCCGCCGCGATCGCGACGCCAAGCAACATCGAAACTTGCTGCAGCATGCTTGAGAGCGTCGAAGCCGAACTGCGTTGTGCCGGATTGATATCGGCAAAAGCCAGGGTGTTCAGCGCAGTGAATTCCATCGACCGCGAGAGGCCCGCAATCATCAGCAACGCGTAGATCATTGCGCGTGGCGTCTCGGGCACGAGAAAGCCGCAAGCCGCAATCGACAGCGCAGCAATCATCCCGTTGAAGAAGAGCACGGTGCGAAATCCAAGCTTGGCAAGCAGCGGCGTCGTCACGGCTTTCATACCGAGATTTCCAAGGAAGTAGACCAGCAGATAGGCACCCGCCTCGATCGAGCTCAATCCGAAACCGAGTTGGAAGAGGAGCGGCAAGAGGAACGGCGTGGCATTGATCGCGACACGGCTCGCCGTCCCGGCAGAAAGGGTCGCAATCGCATAAGTCTGCACCTTGAAGGCGGATAGATCGAGCAGCGGATTGCCGACCCGCAGGAAGTGTCGCGTCGCCATGACCGACAGCACAATGCCGGCCGCGAGCATCAGCAGGATCGGCAGCAGGCCACCATCCCATTTCACGGAAAGTTCGAGCGCCGCCAGCAGGAAAGTCAGCCCGCCAGCGCTGAGAGCGAACCCAAGTGCATCGAGCCGGCCGGCATTTTCTTCGCGCTGTTCCGGCACGAAGCGAAGAACCAACGCCATGCCGAGCACCCCGATCGGCAGATTGATGAGGAAATTCCAATGCCAGCTTGCATAGGTCGTAATGAAGCTGCCAAGCAGCGGGCCGATAACGGGAGCCGTCAGCGCAGGCCAGGTGATCAGAGCGATCGCTTGTACGAGTTCCGATTTGCGAGCATTTTTCAGGACAATGATGCGGCCGACCGGCGTCATCAGTGCACTGCCCGCGCCCTGCACAGCGCGTGCCACGACAAATTCGGCAAGCCCGTCGGACAGCCCGCAGAACAGCGAGGCGATCGTGAAGACAGCAATGGACGCCATGAAGACGCGCCTTGCGCCGTATCGATCCCCAAGCCATCCCGAAAGCGGGATGAATGCCGCCATCGTCAGCATGTAGACGGTGATACCGATACTCATCGAGACCGGTTGAACGCCGAAACTCGCGGCCATCTGCGGCAGCGACGTGGTGACAATAGTGCCATCGAGAATCTGCATGAAAAACGAAACGGCAACAACCAGTGCTACGATCTTTGCCCTGCGGATGCTCTCCGCATCGTTTTTCTCTGTCATCTGCATAGCTGTCATTGATCTGCCGATGTGAATTGGAAGCAGTCGGATAGAACGGGCGGAAGCCGGACCCGATGCGTGCCGAACAGCACGACCGCTAGATAGGCCGATCAGCGCAACGCGGAAAGAGAAAATCCTGAAATCTCAAAGGATTTTGATCGCCGAGAGGCCACCCAGGCACGCCGCAGGCAACTCGTTCTACGCGAAATTTCGAAGCAAAAACAATTGACAGCTACATCTTCTGCGGCCACCGTGGCGCGCAGGGGCAGCGTCAACGTCATTTCAGCGGCTGCGCGGTGACACCCGCCCTCCTGACACAACATCGCCTCGCCATTCACGTGACCGGACTCGGAGCACAATTCGATGATCGACACGCTGCTTGTTCTCAACACCGGCTCATCGAGCCTCAAGTTTCAGATTTTCGAGGATCAGACCCTAAACGTGCTGATGAGCGGCAAGGTCACCGGCATAGGTGACACGGCTGAGATGTGTGCCAAACTCCCCGATGGACAAGAGACGCGAACCTCCCTGCCCGCAAATACCAACCACGATTCGGCCCTTAGCGCCGTAGTAAACCTCATCGGCGGACACGACCACGCCTGGCACATAGCGGCCGTTGTGCATCGCGTCGTCCACGGCGGACAAGCTTTCGTAGAGCCCGTCATTGTCACGCCCGAGGTGATGCGTCGCCTCGAAGCGCTGATCCCGCTGGCGCCGCTTCACCAGCCGCACAACCTCGCCGGCATCACCGCTTCGACCAGACTCGCAAGCGGTGCGCCCGATATCGCTTGCTTCGACACCGCCTTCCACGCCGGGCACGACAAATTGACCAGCAACTTTGCCTTGCCAAAAGACATGCGCGACAAAGGCATCCGCCGTTATGGTTTCCATGGACTTTCCTACGAATGGATCTCGCAGGTGCTGTCCAAGGACTATCCGGACCTCCATGCCGGCCGCGTTGTCGTCGCCCACCTCGGCAACGGCGCCAGCCTCTGCGCGCTGAGGAACGGCATCAGCGTCGACACCACGATGAGCATGACCGCGCTCGACGGCATACCGATGGGAACGCGCAGCGGATCAATCGATCCCGGCGCCGTTCTCTATATGCTTCAGGATCTGAATCTTGGCGTCGAGACGGTCCGGGATATCCTCTATGAGCGTTCCGGTCTGAGGGGATTGTCCGGCATCAGCAACGACGTCGAGACCTTGCTCCGCAGCGACGATCCGCAAGCCGCCTTTGCCCTCGAATATTTCGCTCTGAGAACGGCCCAGCATGCCGCGATGATGGCCGTCTCCATGGGGGGCATCGATGCCTTTGTCTTTACCGGCGGGATCGGCGAACACGCCGGTCCGGTCCGCGATTCAATCCTTGGAAGGCTCCGCGTCCTCGGCGATTTCAAGACGCTCGTGATCCCGACAAACGAGGAGCGCCTCATGGCAACGCACGCCAAAAAGCTCCTCTGCTCGGCAGCCTGAGAAGGCTCCGATCAGGCTAGGGCCAGCTTGTCAATAAAGCCGCTGACCCCCTTGACGTTCTCCACCAGCACACGGATGGCGCGCCGCTCCAGTTCGCTGGATACCGTCCCTTCAAGTATTGCCCTGGAATCATGAACCGATACCTTGATCGCATCGGTGTCGAGACCAAGGTCGCCCTGCAGTCGCGCGCGAATGGCACGAGCGAGGGCATCGTCACCACTCGCCGTTCTTGCCGCCGGCGCCGCAACGATGCCCTTAAGGAGATCGATGCGGCTGACGATGCCGAGAAGGCGCTTGCCGCTGACGACGGGAACGCGCTTGATCTTGTGCTGAAACATGACTTCGGCGACGGCCGCCGCCGGTGTTTCCGGCGTAACGCTGATCACGCTCGCGGACATGACATCAAATACCCGCCAGCTGCGGCTACGGATGTAGTCGTCGAAATCGACGAGCGACGTATTATCAGGATTGCCGGCCGATCTACCACCGCCGAACTCGATGCGTCGCATGAGATCGCCCTCCGTCAACAGGCCACAAAGGTTGCCATCGTTGTCGATCACAGGCAGGCCGCTGATATTCTTGGCAACCATCAGGTCTATTGCCTGATGCACGCTGCTGTCGGCGCTGATCGTCGTGATGTCGGTGTTCATGATGTCTTGAGCAAACATGATAATCCCATTGCACTCTGGAGGAAGTCGAATGGTGCCCGTCTGATGCTTGGCGCTAACAGCGACACATCTGCCACGGAAAATATTGCGCAAATCAGCGCGCAAGTCGATCAGGGATCGCGACCTTAATTTCAACCTCAGAGATCAGTTTTAGATCATGCGCAAAGTAGTTGCAATGACATGGCGCGGACGGATCGGTCGTGAAGCGGAGGCGCTGCGCCGGATGCGGGACCTTCGCCTTTCTGCGATCGTCGGCCGGAGAGTTCAATGGCAGCTATGTGGCGCTTTCAGCCGAGAACGTTCCTGATGGCTCGCATGAAGGCCCGAGAACCGGTGGCAATCAGCTCATCGGGAAAGTCGTAGTCGGGGTTGTGCAGTCGGGGATGATCCTCGCCTGCCCCGAGGAAGAACATGGCAGCCGGCGCCACGGTCCGGAACAGACCGAAGTCTTCCGACGCTTTCATCGGCAGCAGGCTGCTTGCGCTATCATGGCTGACACCCTCGTCATCCAGCGCGCGCCGCAACTCCGTAACCGCTTCGGCGGAATTGTAGCACTGGTGAAACACGTCCTCATAGCTGATCTCTACCCGTAGCTGTCCGGCCTTCGCCTGTGTCAGCACAAGTTCCTCGGCGCGTGAAACCAATGCAGTCATCGCTTCATCCGTCAGCGTCCGTAAGGTCGCCCAGATTTGCGCCTCACCGGGGCTTATGCCGAAGGCCGGCTCACCGAGACGCGCATGTGTGACCGTGATCAGCGAGTAATCCGGTCCGAGCGGCTGATTGTTGCCCGATGCCGTCAGATCATTGAGCAGCCGGGCCAACACGAAAGTCGGTGCGATGCCCTGCTCCGGATAGGAAGCGTGCGATGTCTTGCCCTTTAGAACGATCTTCATTCCCCGCGACGCACAATTGACCGGTCCCTCCTTGAGAAGGACGTGGCCAAGCGGAATCCCCGGGAAATTGTGAAGCGAGAGCGACATATCAGGCGTTAGCGTCGCAAACTTCGGATCCGCAAGCACCGCCGCTGCGCCTGCACCGTTCTCCTCGGCCGGCTGGAACATCAGGATTGCGCGCCCTCTCGCGGGCCGCATCTGCCCGAGCCCCTTCGCGAGTGCGATCAGGATCGCCATATGGCCATCATGGCCGCACAGGTGGCCCTTGCTGGGTACGGTCGAGCGGTGTGGTATGTCGGCGATTTCCTCGATCGGCAGACCATCCAGTTCCGCACGGATCATGATCGTAGGACCTGAAATCGCCCCCTCGTAAACCGCTGCAAGGCCATGTCCGCCGATGCCTGTAATGATCTGATCGGGTCCAGTTGCACTCAGCTTTTCTGTCACCCGCAATGCGGTTTGTGCTTCCTCCCCGGAGACTTCTGGATTGCGATGAAGTTCTCGCCGAAACATCGCGATTTCGCTGAGCTCTTCATCCGTCAAAAACATCGTCTGCATCCTCGCAATACACATGGCCTTTACTGCGCGAAACGCGCGAGGCTCGAACCTAGCCTGTCCGTTTTTCGTCGTCGATGGCGAAGTTCGCTGCATAAACCCCCGCTTTTCCGCAACTTCACATTTGTATATGTAAGTTGGTATTCGCAGGAGAAGTTCATGGAAGCAGAAGACCCCGATCGGTACCGTGCTCCGGCGCTGGACAAAGGGCTCGATATCCTTGAGCTTTTGGCCGGCGTCGAGGAAGGGCTGACCCAAGCGGAGATCGCCAAACGCCTCGATCGCAGCCCTAACGAATTTTATCGCATGCTCGATCGCCTCGTGCGCCGCGGCTACGTGACCAAGCTTGAGGGTGATCGGTTCACCCTCACACTTAAACTCTTCGGCCTGTCCCAGTTGCATGCGCCAACGCGCCGATTGGCGTCCTTCGCCACACCACTGATGCGCGACCTCGCGCAACGAACCAAGCAGGCAAACCACTTGGTTGTCTTTGACCGCGGTTCGGCTGTGGTGATCGCCCAGCACGAGGCGCCGGACTATTGGGGTATCTCGATCCGCGTCGGCTCGCATATCAGCCTTTTCGACACCGGTTCCGGCCATGTGCTTCTCGCCTTCCGAAGCGATGAAGAGCGGAAGATGATGATCGCGGAGCATGCACGGAGCCGCGATGAGGTGAAACTTGGCCCGGAATTTTACGAGCGTCTCGCCCATATCCGCGAGCGCGGCTACGAGATGATGGCAAGCGCGCAAACAGCGGGCGTCCACAACCTTTCGGCGCCGATCCTTGGGCCAGACGGGCGCTGCATCGCAGCTCTCACCTGTCCCTATATTGCTCTGGTCAATGCGCCAACTGCACCCGACATCAGCCAAGCGATCACCATGGTCATGAAGACGGCGGGCGAGCTTTCGCTGCTGGCCGGCTCTGACGTCAGAACACCGGCATAGGCTCAAGAGCTCGCCGAGAGCGCATTTCGGCTAGTCGCTTGCCGGGGGCACCGTCTTGGAGCGCTCGTCACAGTATTTTTGAACGCGCCCCCACGCAGCTTTAAGGCCACTGTCAGCTAGCGGTCCCATTAGAATTCCTGGCGACGATTTGCGATGCCCCCAAGCAAAACCATCATCATGGCTGGGCATGCTGCCGCAAGGCAGGCAAGCAGCAAGGGAGATGACACATGAATGTACTATTGGTTGAGGATAACATCCTACTGGGAGACGCCGTGCGCGATCACATCGCCGCCGACGGTCATTCAGTCGATTGGTGCCTCAACCTCGCGGAAGCGACAGAAGCGGCCGGAACCGGCAGCTACGGAGTAATCTTGCTCGACCTGCGGCTACCTGATGGCAACGGCCTTACTCTCCTGAAGGCGCTTAGAAGACAAGCGAACGCCGTCCCCGTCATCATTCTGACGGCGCACGATCAGACCTCAGATCAGATCGAGGGCTTGCAAAGTGGCGCAGACGATTTCCTGGTGAAGCCGTTCGGGCTTTCCGAGCTCTCCGAGCGCATGAAAGCCGCAAACCGCAAGCACTGAGAGCTGACTTGGCCGCCAGAAGGAGGTGACCGGTAGAACGCTCTCGGGTAGCCACTGTGGCAGCACTGCTGAACCCCGGCTATCTCATCACTGGACGCTCGCGACCTTATCCGTCTTCCGCCGACACGCGGCGAAAACATCCAGATGCGGATCATACACCTTGGTCGCCACGTCCATCAGCCCAAGCACACTATGGAAGAGGTTGTCATGCGAACGGGAGTCATCCGTTTGCTTGGCCATGCAGCTCATCTCGAAGCCGGCGGACTTGGCGAGATCTTCACCGACCCAGACAAGGAACGGCACATGCGTCTGCTGCGACGGCGCCACGATATAGGGCGCACCATGCAGGTAGATGCCGTTCTCACCAAGCGATTCCCCGTGATCCGACACGTAGATCGCTGCACCCGCGACTTTCTCAGAATGCTGCTTGAGCTTGTCGATGACAGTCGAAACGACGTGATCCGTATAGAGGATCGTATTGTCGTAGGCGTTGGTGATCTCTTCGGCCGTGCAACTGCCAAAGTCATTGGCCCTGCAGTCGGGAACGAAGCGTCGGTACTCATCGGGGTAACGAGCGAAGTAGGCCGGCCCGTGACTGCCGAGCTGGTGCAGGACCAAGACGCTGTCGCCCTTCACGTGATCGAGCCAATCGTCGACCTTGTCGAGAAGGATGGCGTCGAGGCACTCACCCTCCTTGCAAAAGCGTGCATCGTTAGACTGCGGCAGCGAGGCATAGGCGACGCGGTCAGTCACGTGATAGCTGCCGGTATCGTTGTCCAGCCAGGCCACGTCAACCTTGGCGTGGCCCAACACATCGAGAAGGTTCTCGGTCGCGAGCCCCTTGCGATGGGTATAGGCCGTTCGCGGATAGATGGAAAACATGCAAGGAATCGAGATTGCCGTCGCTGTACCGCAGCTGGTCGTATTCGGGAAATAGATGACGTTCTGCTTTTCGAGTTCCGGATTGGTCTTGCGTTGGTAGCCGCCCAGGGAGAAGTCATCGGCACGCGCCGTCTCGCCCGCGACGATAATCGTCACGCGAGGCTTGTTGAGGCCGGCAGTGTTAACCCGGTGTGCATCCGTGCCGAGCGGTGCGGCGACCACATGCGCATCCTCCTCGGACGAAACGGCAAAGCCAATGGTGCTGCTGATCGGCGCAAACGGATTTAACCTCTCGAGGATGTCCCTATGAGCCCGCCCGACGCCCGCAAAGGCCCGATAATCGCCGAATCCGACTGTGGCGAAGACCGCCAGGCAAGCCAGAATCACGCCCGTATTGTGAGCAAGCTTGGACAGCACGGGGCGATGCCGGATACGCAGCCACATGATAAGAAGCGACGGCAATATCCCAGTGAGCAGCATATGAAGCACAAAGCGCGCGGTTATCAGATGCCCCGCCTCCGCGCCCGTCGACACTGCCGCGTTGCGGATCATTTCCTTGTCCACGATCACACCGAACTGATCGGTAAACCAGGAGCCGGCAGCTGCTGCGAGCACAAAGAAGATTAAAAACGGCTTGGTGACATACTTGGCCGAGAAAGCCGTGATAATTGCCGTGCTGATCGCTGAAATGCCGATCACAAAAAGCACGAATGACAGATGATCGGCAGCGAAATCACTGTATGCGGCGCTCCAGAACGAATGATTTGTCACCGAAAGAAGGTAGAGGGTCGTCACAAGGCAAAGCGTCACGCTGCCGATTGCGGGCCGCCAGTCGATCAGGCGGGCCTTGGTGGCACTATCTTTCAATTGGTCGTCTCCGCGTCCAGATTTGGCGTCGACGGAACCAGGATTGGATCATAGGTAGTTCATGGCCGCCGATAATATTCGCCAGCCATGGCCGTGTTTTCTGACAGTCACCTGAACGCTTGAAGGCGAAGCGTCGCAGCCGCATCTAAAGGGCGGGCATACATTGAGCGATTCAGGCCAGCGGATTGCCGTATTGCGCGCCGGACAGCGTCCGCGACACGGCATTACGCCAGCCGGCGATCTTCGTCTGCCGTTCGGCCTCCTCCATCGACGGCTGGAACCGCCTATTGCAAGCCCAGGCCTTTCCAAATTGCTCGTGGTCCGGCCAGACCGCCGCTCTCGAACCTGCGAGCCAGGCCGCGCCCAGCGCCGTTGTCTCCAGAACAGCGGACCGGTCCACCGGATTGCCGACCACATCGGAAAGGCGCTGCATCGTCCAGTCAGAGCTGGCCATGCCGCCATCGACGCGCAGCACCGTCTCGATGTGATGGCCGCCCCAATCCTTCCGCATCGCGATCAGCAGATCGAGCGTCTGGTAGGCCACGGATTCGAGCACCGCATGCGCCAATTCGGCCGGGCCGCTGTTTCGGGTCAAGCCGAAAATTGCACCCCGCGCCTCCGGATCCCAATAAGGAGCCCCGAGCCCCGTAAACGCCGGCACCACATAGACTTGCTGATTGGGATCGGCCCGCATCGCCAGCGTGCCGCTCTCCGATGCCTGTGAAATAAGGCCAAGCCCGTCGCGGAGCCATTGCACGGCTGCACCGGCGATGAAAATCGAGCCTTCCAACGCATAGGTCGTCTTGCCGCCGAGCCGATAGGCGATCGTCGTAATCATCCGGTTGCTGGATACCACGCAGTCCCGCCCTGTGTTCAGGAGGGCAAAGCAGCCTGTCCCATAGGTCGATTTCATCATGCCGGGCTTGAAGCAGGCATTGCCGATGGTGGCGGCCTGCTGGTCGCCGGCAACACCGAGGATTGGGATGGCCGCGCCAAAGATTTCCCGATCGGTGACGCCGAAATCGTCCGCGCAGTCCTTGACCTGCGGAAGCATAGCTGCCGGAATCCTGAGAAGGCCAAGAAGCTCCTCGTCCCACCGACCCTCCGTTATATTGAAAAGCAGCGTTCGCGAAGCGTTGGTGGCGTCCGTGGCATGAACGCGTCCGCCGGTCAGATTGAAGATCAGCCAGCTGTCGACAGTGCCGAAACACACTTCACCAGCCTCGGCACGCTCCCGCAATCCGTCGACATTATCGAGCAGCCAGCGCAGTTTCGTTCCGGAAAAATAAGGATCCAGTAGCAGACCCGTCTTAGCGCTGAAGAGCTTCTCGTAACCGTCAGCCTTGAGACTGTCGCAGACTTCAGCCGTGCGCCGGTCCTGCCATACGATCGCCTTGTAGAGCGCCCTGCCTGACTTTCGCTCCCAGACAACGGTCGTCTCGCGCTGGTTGGTGATACCGATTGCGGCGATATCGGCCACTGGAACGTTGGCGTTTGCCAAAGCTTTCCGTGCCGTATTGACCACCGTGGTAAAGATCTCATCCGGGTCATGCTCGACCCAACCTGGTTGGGGATAGGATTGCTTGATCTCCTCCTGTGCAGACGAAATCATCTTCATCCCGGCGTCGAAGACGATCGCGCGCGAGGACGTCGTGCCCTGGTCGATCGCGAGAATATGGCCGCTCATTGTCTTCTCCGGCGCAATAGTTCGCCCAGCCGCCGCGAATGCGCCAGCTCATGCGATAAGTCGTTCCCTAGAGGCGGTTGGTGCCGACGGCGACTTTGCGCCGGCGGCATTGCTGTTGGCCGGGCCTCGTACCCGACCAAAAGTAGCCGATCAGTTCGACTGCCAGCTCTTGACCAGTTCGTCGTAGTTGACGGTAACCGGCTTTTCCTTCTCGTTCTCGATCTTCAGCTGGGGAGCGAGGTTGCCCTTGGCGACTGCGTCCTTGTTCCAGTATTCGAGATCATGCTCTTCGGCGAGCTTCGGTCCGATATCGCCCTGAACCTTGGCGCGCTCCAGGCGTTGCAGGACCTTTTCCTGCTCGGCGCAAAGCGAATCCATGGCTTCCTGCGGGGTCTTCGCGCCTGACGACGCATCGCCGATCGCCTGCCACCAAAGCTGAGCAAGCTTCGGATAGTCAGGAACGTTCGTGCCGGTCGGCGACCACTGCACGCGGGCCGGCGAGCGGTAGAACTCGACCAGACCGCCGAGCTTCGGAGCGCGTTCGGTGAAGCTCTTGTCGCGAATGGTGGATTCGCGAATGAACGTCAGACCGACGTGGCTCTTCTTGACGTCGACCGTCTTCGAAGTGACGAACTGCGCATAGAGCCATGCAGCCTTGGCGCGATCGTCAGGCGTGGACTTCATCAGCGTCCAGGAGCCGGCATCCTGATAGCCAAGCTTCATGCCGTCCTTCCAATAGACGCCATGCGGCGACGGGGCGAAGCGCCACTTCGGCGTGCCGTCCTCGTTCACAACAGGCAGACCCGGCTTGACGAAATCGGCGGTAAAGGCCGTGTAGGTGAAGATCTGCTGTGCGATCTCACCCTGAGACGGGACCGGGCCGGACTCCGAGAAAGTCATGCCCTGGGCCGCTGCCGGAGCGTAGGCCTTCATCCAATCCAGGTATTTCTGGATGGAATAGACCGCTGCCGGGCCGTTGGTGTCGCCGCCGCGTGCAACACACGAGCCGACCGGGCGTGAGTTCTCATCGACCTTGATGCCCCACTCGTCGACCGGCTTGCCGTTCGGGATACCCTTGTCACCATTGCCGGCCATGGAGAGCCAGGCATCAGTGAAACGCCAACCGAGCGACGGGTCTTTCTTGCCATAGTCCATATGGCCGTAGACCTTCTTGCCACCAACGTCGCGGCCGGTAAAGAACTCGGCGATGTCCTCATAGGCAGACCAGTTGACCGGAACGCCGAGCTCGTAACCGTACTTCGCCTTGAAGTCGGCCTTGTTCTTCTCGTCGTTGAACCAGTCATAGCGGAACCAATAGAGGTTCGCGAACTGCTGATCCGGCAGCTGATAGAGCTTGCCGTCCGGAGCCGTGGTGAAGGACTTCCCAATGAAGTCGTCGATGTCGAGGTTCGGGTTGGTGACGTCCTTGCCTTCGTTGGCCATCCAGTCCGTCAGGCTGCGTGCCTGCTGGTAGCGCCAATGCGTACCGATCAGATCCGAGTCATTGATGTAGGCGTCGTAGATGTTCTCGCCCGACTGCATCTGCGTCTGCAGCTTTTCGACGACGTCGCCTTCGCCGATCAGGTCATGCGTGACTTTGATACCGGTGATGGCCGTAAAGGCCGGCGCCAGGACCTTCGATTCATACTCATGCGTGGTGATGGTTTCGGAAACCACCTTGATATCCATGCCGGCGAACGGTTTCGCCGCATCGACGAACCATTGCATTTCCTTTTCCTGGTCGGCGCGGGGAAGCGTCGAGAGCTCGCCGACCTCCTTGTCCAAAAAGGCTTTCGCCTCGTCCATGCCGGCATAGGCGGAGCCCGCCATGGCCAGCAACATGCCTGCTGTTGTCGCTAGTAAATGCTTTCGCATAATATCCTCCCAGGGTTGCGATTGCAGTCTTCACGTTTCAGGCGGCCAGTACCCCCGGCCATCTGTCTTTCCTTGCCGTCACACGTAGCGAAAGACGCCAATGGCGTAGACTACGGAGAGGGCAAGAGCCCACCACAGGTTGGGTCCGACAAGACCCAGCCATGCGAGATGAATGAATGCCGCGCCAAGCAGCGATACGAAGAGCCGGTCTCCTCGCGTGGTTTCGAACCTGAGGATGCCCACCCGCG
This sequence comes from Rhizobium sp. BK060, assembly GCF_014193145.1. NCBI lineage: Bacteria > Pseudomonadati > Pseudomonadota > Alphaproteobacteria > Hyphomicrobiales > Rhizobiaceae > Rhizobium > Rhizobium sp. BK060. The sequence goes on along the minus strand of NZ_JACHYW010000018.1, from coordinate 51,684 downwards.
GCGAACCGCCCGGCGCGAAATACTCCCAGACACTCATGCCAACCAGCAGCATGAGAATCGTCAGGAAAAACAATGCGATCGGCAGCGTCCATGCCATCCAGGAAAAGTTCATGAGTGGTCCTTCCTTGTCAGACGCGGCCGAGCGCGAAGCCCTTGGCGATGTAGTTGCGTACGAAGTAGATGACGAGCGCGCCAGGAATGATAGTCAGCACACCGGCTGCCGCGAGCACTCCCCAATCCATCCCTGCAGCCGAGACGGTGCGCGTCATGATCGCGGAAATCGGCTTTGCGGCAGTGGTTGTCAGCGTGCGGGCAAGCAGCAGTTCCACCCACGAGAACATGAAGCAGAAGAAGGCCGCGACACCGATGCCTGAGGCAATCAACGGCATGAAGATCTTCACGAAGAAACGCGGGAAGGAATAGCCGTCAATATAGGCCGTCTCGTCGATCTCCTTCGGCACGCCCGACATGAAGCCTTCCAGGATCCAGACCGCCAGCGGCACGTTGAACAGGCAGTGGGCGAGCGCCACGGCGATGTGCGTGTCGATAAGGCCGAAGGCGGAGTAGAGCTGGAAGAACGGCAGCGCGAAGACCGCCGGTGGTGCCATACGGTTCGTCAGCAGCCAGAAGAACAGATGCTTGTCGCCCAGAAACCGATAGCGCGAGAAGGCGTAGGCCGCCGGCAGCGCCGCCAGCACTGAGATCACCGTATTCATCACGACGTAGATGATCGAATTAATGTAGCCATTGTACCAGGACGGATCGGTGAAGATCACGCTGTAGTTGCGCAGCGTCGGGTTCTGCGGCCAGAGCGAAAAGGCGCCGGTAATCTCGGCGTTCTCCTTGAAGCTCATATTGATCAGCCAGTAGATCGGCAGCAGCAGGAAGATGATGTAGATCGTCGAAACGACCCAGGAGAAGTTGCCCGCAGGCTTGTATTTCATTGTCTGAGCCATGGTCCTCTCCTTTCTCAGGCGTTCGCGTCGCTGCTGGTCATGACGGTGTAGAAGATCCACGACAGCAACAAGATGATCAGGAAGTAGATGATCGACATTGCCGCTGCGGGACCGAGGTCGAACTGGCCGACGGCCATCTTCACCAAGTCGATCGACAGGAACGTCGTCGAGTTGCCGGGACCGCCGCCGGTGACGACAAAAGGCTCGGTGTAGATCATGAAGCTGTCCATGAAGCGCAGCAGCACGGCGATGAGCAAGACGCGTTTCATCTTCGGCAGCTGGATGTAGCGGAAGACGGACCAGCGCGACGCGCCGTCGATCTTTGCCGCCTGATAGTAGGCATCGGGGATTGACACGAGGCCGGCATAGCAGAGCAGCACGACGAGGCTTGTCCAATGCCAGACGTCCATGACGATGATGGTGATCCACGCATCAAGGGGATCGCGGACATAGTTGTAGTCAAACCCCATAGCCTCAAGCGTATGGCCAAGCAGGCCGATGTCGACACGACCGAAAACCTGCCAGATGGTGCCGACCACGTTCCATGGAATGAGCAGCGGCAGCGCCATCAGCACGAGGCAGACCGGCACGCCGAGCCCCTTCTTCGGCATGTTCAGCGCGATGAAGATGCCGAGCGGGATTTGCAACGCCAGAATGATCAGCGAGAAAGCGAGATTGCGCTGCAACGCCGCCCAGAAGCGGTCGGAGTGAAGCGTCTGCACGAACCAGTCCGTACCCGCCCAGAAGAACTCGTTGTTGCCGAACGTGTCCTGCACCGAGTAGTTGACGACGGTCATCAGCGGAATGACGGCCGAGAAGGCAACCAGCACCAGAACCGGCAGAACCAGAAACCAGGCTTTGTTGTTCCAGGTCTTTTCCATGCTCAGCCCTCCCTGCCGACGCGCCAGGAATTGGCGTAGATGTTGATCGCAGCCGGATCGAAGGTCACGCGTGCATCGGCCGGGATTTCAGAGTCCTCCGTGACGACGATGGCGATCGGCTGACCGGCAAACGTCGCCCGTACGACCTTTTGCCGTCCAATGTCCTCGACCCTGTTGACAGTAACCGGCATCCCCTCGCGGCCGAGATCGATGAATTCCGGACGGATGCCCAGCTCAATCTTTGCACCAGCGGCCGTTTGCGGCGCATAGTCCAATGACAGTGTTTCGCTGCCGATGCGGACCGCGTTACCCTGCAGCTGGACCGGCAGAACGTTCATGCCCGGCGAGCCGATGAAGTAGCCGACGAATGTGTGGCTCGGCCGTTCGAAAAGTTCTGCCGGCGTGCCGATCTGGACGATTTCCCCCTCATACATGACGACAACCTTGTCAGCGAAGGTCAGCGCCTCCGTCTGGTCGTGGGTCACGTAGACCATGGTGAAACCGAACTGCTTGTGCAGGCGCTTCAACTGCGAACGCAGCACCCATTTCATGTGCGGGTCGATAACGGTCAACGGCTCGTCGAACAGGATTGCGTTGACGTCGTTGCGCACCAGCCCGCGACCGAGCGAGATCTTCTGCTTCTGGTCGGCCGTCAGGCCCTGCGCCTTGCGCTTGGCCATGCCGCCGAGATCGATCATTTCGAGAATGTCGCGAACGCGGCGATCGACTTCCAGCTCGGCAACACCGCGGTTGCGCAACGGAAAGGCCAGATTGTCGTAGACGGTCATGGTGTCGTAAATAACCGGGAACTGGAACACCTGCGCGATGTTGCGCGCCTGTGTCGAAAGGTTCGTCACATCGTATCCATCGAATAGGATGCGGCCATGGGACGGCTGCAGCAGGCCGGAAATGATGTTGAGCAGCGTCGTCTTTCCGCAGCCGGACGGTCCAAGAAGCGCGTAGGCGCCGCCGTCCCTCCATTCGTGATCGACTTCGCGAAGCGCGTAGTCCGTGTCCGACTTCGGGTTCGGCCCGTAGGCGTGGCGGATGTGGTCGAGCGTGATGCGTGCCATGTCCTTCTCCCTTACGCCTTTGCGCCAGTTGCAATAGCGCGACCGTCGGTGCCAAAAGCCATGACGTGACGCGTGTCGAGATAGACGTCGACCTCGGTGTCCGGATCGATGTTGTGAATGCCATGCGCGAGCATGACCCAGCGCACACCATCGAAATCCAGGTGCACGAAGCTCTCGGAGCCGGTGATTTCCGAGATCTGTGTGCGAGCCTGGAGCCTTGCTGCGGCCGGGGTCTGCGGCGAAAGACCGAGGTGGTGCGGATGGAAGGCAATTGTGACCGGGCCATCGGCCATTCCGGCCAGATGTGCAGGCACCGGCAGCATCGTCGCATCCTGCCTTTGGAATACTCCACCAGCCTTTACGACATCAATGAAATTGAGCGGCGGATCGGCAAAGGTCTTTGCTGTGACAAGATCGAACGGGCTTCGATAGACTGAAATGGTCGGTCCGAACTGGGTCACGCGGCCCTCCGAAAGGGTCGCCGTGTTGCCGCCGAGCAGAAGCGCTTCGGAGGGTTCCGTTGTGGCATAGACGAAGATCGCGCCAGATTGCGCAAAGATCTTCGGCAGCTCAGCCCGCAATTCTTCGCGCAGCTTGTAGTCGAGGTTGGCGAGCGGCTCGTCCATCAGCACCAGGCTGGCATTCTTAACGAGCGCACGCGCAAGCGCCGTGCGCTGCTGCTGGCCGCCGGAGAGATTGAGTGGCGTCCGGTCCAGATAGGGCGTGAGGCGCAACAGATCGGCGGCCTTGCGCACTTCCCGGTCGATCGTCGCCGCATCCTTGCCAGCAATGCGCATCGGCGAGGCAATGTTTTCGTATACCGTCAGCGCCGGATAGTTGATGAACTGCTGGTAGACCATCGCGACATTGCGCTTCTGCACCGGCATGCCGGTCACATCCACGCCGTCGAAATGGACCGAACCACCCGTCGGACGATCGAGCCCGGCCATCAGCCGCATCAGCGACGTCTTGCCGGACAGCGTCGGCCCCAGCAGCACATTCAGCGTGCCTTTTTCAAACGCAAGATTGGTCGCGTGGATATGATTTTCCCCACCCACCATCTTTGCGGCGTTGCGCAATTCAAGCATTCCGGTTCCCGTGCCTCCTCAACAGCGGGGACATTACCGCTTCAACCAGCCATCTGTGCCGGTCGCGCGGCCATGTACTCCTCCAACAGTGCAGCCTGTTCCTTGGTCAGACGCAGGCCGTCCTTCGTTCTTCGCCAAAGCACATCGTCCGCGCTTCTGGCCCATTCGTGATTGATGAGATAGCGAACCTCTGCCTCGTAGAGATCGCCACCGAAACAGTGCCCCAGGTCGTCGGTGCTGGCCGCCCGTCCAAGCAGAACCGACGCCTTCGTGCCGTAGCGGCGCACCAGTCGGCGCGCATGCCGGTCGGCCAGGAACAGATAGCGGCCCTTCAGCTTCGCGACTTCAGCCTCATAGCCGGTTGCTGCGAAATCGCCGCCCGGCAGATGGCTTTTCGCTGTCCACGGCGCACCTTTGGCGCCGATCGCCGCAGCAATCTTTTCCAGCGCATGCTCGGAAAGCCGCCGATAGGTCGTGAGCTTGCCGCCGAATACGTTGAGCAGCGGCGCGCTTTCCCCCTCGCCTTCGATTTTCAGCACGTAGTCGCGGGTTGCCTCCTGCGCCTTGGAAGCGCCGTCGTCAAACAGCGGCCGCACGGCCGAGTAGGTCCACACGATGTCGTCCGGCCGCACCGGCTCCTTGAAATACTCGCTCGCCGCGTTGCAGAGATACGTCGTTTCTTCCTCGGATATCTTCACATCCTTCGGATCGGCCGAGTAGTCGCGGTCAGTCGTACCGATCAGCGTGAAGTCCTGCTCGTAGGGGATCGCGAAGATGATGCGGTTGTCCGGATTCTGGAAGAAGTAGGCTCGTGCATCGTCGAACTTCTTCTTCACCACGATGTGGCTGCCCTGCACGAGGCGCACATGGTGAGCCTCGTTTTGCCCGAAAGCCGCGCGAATAACGTGATCGACCCAGGGACCGGCTGCATTCACCAGCATCCGCGCCTGAAAACTGTTCCCGTGCCCGCTGACGGTGTCGATCGTTTCGATCAACCACATCCCATTCTCACGTCGCGCCGAAACGACCTTCGTCCTCGGCATGATCAGCGCGCCGCGGTCGGCGGCGTCCCGCGCGTTGAGGACGACCATGCGCGCATCGTCGACCCAACCGTCCGAATATTCGAATGCCTTTGTGAAGAGCGCCTTCAACGGCTTGGCGGCCGCATCCCGGCGCATGTCGAGAACCGCGGTCGGCGGCAAAAGTTTGCGACCGCCGAGATGATCATAGAGAAACAGCCCGAGGCGGATGAGCCATGCCGGTCGGATGCCGCCCTTGTGATAGGGCAACACGAAGCGCATCGGCCAGATGATGTGCGGCGCCATCGCCCAAAGCACTTCGCGCTCCATCAGCGATTCGCGCACCAGACGAAACTCGTAGTGCTCGAGATATCGCAAGCCGCCATGAATGAGCTTAGTCGCGCCGGAGGACGTGCCCGAAGCGAAATCGTTCATCTCTGCAAGCGCGACCGAATAGCCACGTCCGACCGCGTCACGCGCAATCCCGCAGCCGTTGATGCCACCGCCGATGATGAAAAGATCGTGAATCTGACGGCTCACGTTCCCCCTCCGAGCCAGAATATACCGCATCGCAAAAAGCTTGCGCAGTTGCGAAAGTAAAAGCAGTTAAAACGAAGATTATTCGAATGTCAAACGAATGTTTTTCGAATTTTTGAAACCCACAGGTCTGCCGTGAACGTCAACGTCATATCGGTGTCCGGCGCGGATATCGCGCCGTCTGCCAAACCGCGAATCCTTCCTCCGGAAAACCCTCAATATTGTTCGGGTGCTCTGAAATAGGCGCGCGGAGCCGCCCCCAGCATCCGCCTGAACATCGTGGTAAAGGCGGCGACGCTGTCATAGCCGAGGTCAAGGGCAACGGCTGTAACAGCCTCCCCGGCTGCAAGGCGTGGCAAGGCAGTAAATACCGCTGCCTGCTGGCGCCACGTCGAGAGACTGATTCCCGTTTCCTTTCGGAAGAATCGGGTAAAGGCGCGCCGGCTCATAGCGAGCCGCTCAGCCCAGTCGTCGATAACCAGCCGGGCACTTGGATTTTCCATGAAGCCGCGGCAGAGGCCGGCCAGGCGTATGTCGGACGGAAACGGCAATCCCAACGGCCTGTCGGGAAGCCGCAGGACTTCCTCGAGCAGCAGGGCCATGACGAGATCATGCCGGCCGCTTTTGGCCTCCGGCAGCGCGACGGCCTCGATGATCAGTGCCCTGGCAAGGTCGGTCAGCGCAACGACGCGGACGGCCGTTGGCGGGTCGGCCAGAGCATGAGGCGCGACATAGGCGGACAGCATGGCAACGTCGCCCAGCATATCGACGGTATGGACAAGCCCGGCCGGTATCCATAGCGCATGCTGTGGCGGCACCATCCACCGCCCCTGTACTGACGACACCATGACGACACCGGCGCGGGCATAGACGAACTGCGCACGACTATGGCTATGCGGTTTTACATGATAGCCGGCCGGATATTCCGCGGGGATGGCATAGACCGGCTCGGAGGCAGCCTCGATGGCAGCAAGTCGCTCCACATGGAGCTTGGCCAGCTCGCTCGCCGCCAACCGCTGTCCGGATTTTGTCATTTTTGGCCCACTCGCGAAACAGCAAGACCAAAACACGAAAGCGGGACAGCAGCAAGTCGGCTATCTCCGGATCGTCAAAGGACGGAGTAGAATCGTGACAAACAGCGCAATGACGGCAGAGAGGCACTCTGCGGAACAGACGGTTTTCGGCATCATCATGGCCGTGAGCTTCTGCCACCTCCTCAACGACACAATGCAGTCGCTGATCCCTGCTCTTTATCCGATGATCAAGGACGGCTACGGTCTCGACTTCACGCAGATCGGCTTCCTTGGCCTCGTGTTCCAAGTTACTGCATCGCTTCTACAGCCGCTGATCGGCATCTATACTGACAAGCGCCCGTTGCCTTACTCGTTGACTGTCGGCATGGGCTTCACGCTGATCGGCCTGGTGCTGCTTGCCTACGCGCACGCCTATTGGGTGCTGCTCATTGGCGCCGGCGTCGTCGGCCTCGGCTCGGCCGTGTTCCATCCGGAATCCTCACGCGTTGCCCGGCTGGCTTCGGGCGGACGCCATGGCCTTGCCCAATCGCTGTTTCAGGTTGGCGGCAATTTCGGCTCGGCGATCGGTCCGCTGTTGGCAGCCTTCATCGTGCTGCCGCGTGGCCAGCATAGCGTTGCATGGTTCTCGCTTGCAGCGCTGACCGGCATGATCATCCTGTGGCGCGTCGGTGCCTGGTATGCGGACCACCGCAAGAACAATGCCGGTCGCAAGGCAGTGGTACCTGCCGTACATGTCCCGCGCGCGGAGGTCATTGCGTCGATCGGCGTCCTGGCACTGCTGGTGTTCTCGAAGTACGTCTACATGACAAGCCTTTCGAGCTACTACACCTTCTACATGATGGAGCGCTTCGGCGTGTCGGTACAGCACGCGCAGATTCTGCTGTTCGTATTCCTCGGCGCCGTTGCCATCGGCACGGTCGCCGGCGGTCCTGTTGTCGACTGGTTCGGCACCAAATTCGTGATCTGGTTCTCGATCCTCGGCGCCTTGCCCTTCACGCTTGCCCTGCCTTATGCCGACTACAGCTGGACGGTCTTCCTGACCTTCCTGATCGGCGTCATTCTCGCCTCCGCCTTCTCGGCGATTGTCGTCTTCGCCCAGGAGCTGGTTCCGGGACGCGTCGGCATGATTGCCGGCTTGTTCTTCGGCTTTGCCTTCGGTATCGGCGGTATCGGCGCAGCGGGCCTCGGCATGGTGGCCGACCACATGGGCATCGAATTCGTTTATCGCATCTGCTCGTATCTGCCGCTGCTTGGCCTGCTGACCATCTTCCTGCCCGATATCGGCAAGGGCCGCCGCCATGCTGCGAAAACCGGCAGTTAAGCCCGTACCGCAGGATACGAAACGACAAGGGCCGAGATCACGATCTCGGCCCTTTTAATTTAAGCTTGGCAAGTCGAACCGGACCTAGATGGCGGTGAACCCGTTGTCGACGAAGAGATGTGCGCCATTGACGAACATCGACTCGTCGCTGGCGAGATAGAGCGCGGCGCGCGCCACATCCTCCGGCTCGCCGATCCGACCCTGCTGAGCGGCAATAGCAGCATCCGACACATCGACGCCAAGGGCCTGCAATTCGCTCACCTCGCGTAACCCATGCGGCGTGCGGATAAAGCCGGGGCAGACGGCATTGCAGCGAATGTTGCGATCCCTGAACTCCACGCCGATTGCCCGCGCAAACATATGCACGGCGCCCTTCGTCGTGTCGTAAAGCACCTCCATCGGCGTTGCGGCCACTGCCGAGATTGACGACGTGCAGACGATGGAACCGCCGCCGGCGGCAATCATCCCCGGCAGCACGGCTCGTGTCATCAGGAACATGGACCGAACGTTCACCGCATGCAGCCATTCCCACTCCTGAAGTGTCGTTTCCAGGAACGGCTTGATGACGATCGTCCCGGCGTGGTTGAAAAGCACGGTAACAGCGCCGAAGCTTTCCTCCACTCCCTTGACCGCCTGGATGACTGCCGCTTCGTCGGATACGTCGGCTACCCAGTACTCCGCAACATGACCAGCAGCGCGGATTTCCTCCGCCGTTTGGCGCGCTGCCGCTTCATTCCGGTCAATGATCGCCACCTTGGCGCCCTCGGCGGCAAAGAGACGGGAGGCTGCCCTACCCATGCCCGTCGCGCCACCGGAAATGATTGCAACTTTCCCCTTCAGCCGGTCGACCATGACCAATCCCCTTGTTTTTTTGTTCCGCCGTCGCTCACTCTAGCTTGAGCGAACGCCCAAGCATCCAGTGTTGAAGGGAGTCCCTTCCAATGTCCAGACATACGGCACGCGGGGTCGTTAACCTTACCAAATAACCAACAGAACAGCTTTCGGTTGTCTCAACGCGCGACACCCGGCATTGGTATTTCCAGCGGCTCACCATCAGCCGCGGTCCGGAAGGGGTCCGGATCGATAGAGCCCGCCCCGAGGGGCCTGGGGCGGGCTTCCTCAAACACAACAAAGACATAAGCGTCGCCGGATCGTGCCGTACAGACTTGCAGCATACTGACTTGGCGCTGCGGCACTTCACGCATGACGCCGCCAACTGGCACACGCTAAGGCTGATCGGCCTCCCGCTGCAGCCCTACGTTACAAGAAAAGCGCGGAAATCATTCACGTTGGTACCCGTCGGTCCGGGTACAAAGAGATCGCCGGCGAGGTTGAAGGCCGACCACGCATCATGACCCGCAAGGAACGCGCGCGCATCGCCGCCGGCGCTCCTGATGCGCGCCACCGTCCCGCCGTCGCAAAAGGCGCCGGCATTGTCTTCGGAGCCGTCGATGCCGTCGGTATCCGCAGCCATTGCCACAACGCCGTCGACACCTTGAAGATCGATCGCGGCCGAGAGAAGAAGCTCGGAATTTCGTCCGCCCTTGCCGTACGTTCCAACTCCGATACTGACGGTGGTCTCCCCGCCAGAAAGCAGCACGAGAGGCTTTGGAGCCGGAGGCCTTGCGGAGAACTCACGAGCGAGCGCCGCATGCATCCGGCCGATATCCTTCGCCTCTCCTTCGATCGAATCCGAAAGAATGAGGGGGTGCACGCCAAGGGATCTCGCCCGATCGGCAGCCGCCTCCAAGGACACGCGCGCCGAGGCAATCACATGAACCTCGTTGTTGGCGAATACGTTGTCGCCGGCGGCTGGCGCTCTCGTATTCCGGATGCAGTCGATTACGCGCGCCGGGAGATCGATCCGATAGTCCCGAATCACTCGGAGCGCCTCCTCCGCATCGCTGTTGTCTGGAACCGTAGGCCCTGACGCAACGAAGGCCGGATTGTCTCCCGGAACATCTGACACAACGAGGCTGACTACCCTGGCCGGGTAGGCAAGGGCGGCAAGCCGTCCTCCCTTGATGCGAGAGAAATGCTTCCGCACGACATTCATGCCTGAGATGGGAGCCCCCGAGGCCAGCAGTGCTTCGTTCAAGGCGCTTTCGTCGGCGAGGGTAAAGCCACTCGGCGGTGCAGGCAGGAGGGCTGAGCCGCCGCCGGATATCAGCGCAATGACCAGATCGTCGGAGGTCAGCCCATGCACATGGTTTATCAGCGCCTCTGCCGCAACGAGGCCAGCCCTGTCCGGGACGGGATGAGCCGCCTGCAGAATTTTGGTCGACCGGCAGTCCGCGATTGGCCCATGCCTGGCAACAGCGAGACCTTCGAACGGATAAGACCAGGCACGCTCGAATGCAGCCGCCATTTGGCTCGCTGCCTTCCCGGCTCCGATAACAATTGTCCGGCCTTTCGGCGGATCTGGCAGGTGGCGGACCAATGCCTCGTAGGGGTCGGCAGCCTTGACCGCCTCATGAAACAGGGTTTGCAGGAAAGCTCGTGAATCGGAAATCAAACCCTACTCCATTTTTAAACTTCGCTGTCCGAACACTTAGCTGACGATCGCCCTCGCCCTCGGTCGCGTTTCGTTGCGCTCGTGAGCAAAGATCGCTGCAGGCAGTGGCGGCAATCCCCGGATAAGGTCAGAGCCTCGTTCGCCAATCATTATGGTCGGTGCGTTGGTGTTGCACGATGGAACCCGCGGCATGACCGACGAATCGCACACCCGAAGCCCCTCGAGACCATGGACCTTGAGATCGAGACCGACAACAGCTTCCGGCCCCGTCCCCATCTTGCAGGTGCCAACCGGGTGGTGGTCGGTTTTCGCGTTGGCGCAGCCGTAATCGAACAGCTGCTCGTCGGTCATGACCTTCGGGCCCGGCAATCGCTCGGCCAGAATATAGGGCTTGAGCGCTGCCTGCTGCATGATCTCGCGGGCGATCTTCAATCCTTCCAGTGACATGACCTTATCATGCGGGTCGGACCAGTAGTTCGGATCGATCAGAGGTGCAGCACCCGGATCAGCTGCGGAAAGCCGCACCGTTCCGCGTGAACGTGGGTGCAGGTAGGCCGAGTTCAGGGTCACACCGGCATTCTTCAGACGCTCGACCCCCGCCTCGATCCCGGATCCAAGGCCAAGGTGGAACTGAATATCGGGCGACCGCGCATCCGGGTCGGCATACCAGAAGCCTCCGGTCTCAAAGAGGGAGGAGGCAACCGGACCCGTTCTAAACAGGACATACTGAACGCCGGCCCAGATCGTCCTGTGGAGCTTCGCGACGCCATCGTAGGTGTGATCGCCGGTGCATTCGGAGATGACAAAGAGATCGAGATGATCCTGCAGGTTGCCACCAACGCCTGGAAGATCGTGGTGCACCTTGAGCCCTACCGATCGAAGATGGTCAGCAGGACCGATCCCCGACTGAAGGAGGAGCTTCGGGGATCCGATCGCACCCGACGATACAAGAACTTCGCGTTCGGCGCGAACGATCTCGGAGCCACGGTCGGTCGCTATCTCGACGCCGACGGCGCGATGGCCCTCCAGGACAATGCGCGCCACCCTCGCGCCCGTCCGGACCACCAGGTTCTTCCGTCCTTTAATTGGGGAGAGGTATGCCAGCGATGCCGACGAACGGCGACGGTCGCGTTGCGTCAGCTGATAGAAGCCGACACCCGCCTGCTGCCGACCATTGAAATCATGATTATACGGAATGCCGAGTTCCTGGCCGGCCCGTATGTAGGCATCGCAAATCGGCAAGGGAGAGGCAGGCATCGAGACACCAAGGGGCCCCCCGTAGGAGTGATAATCGTCAGCAAAGCGCTGATTGTCTTCGGCGCGCTTGAAGTACGGCAGTATGGAGCGATAGTCCCAGCCCTCACATCCATCCTCGCTTGCCCACAGGTCATAGTCTGCCGCGTTACCGCGGGTATAGAGCTGGGCATTGATCGATGAGCCGCCGCCGATCACCTTAGCCTGCGTATAGCGCAGCACCCTGCCCTTCATGTGCTTCTGCGGAACTGTCTCCCAGCCCCAGCTCGCAACGCCCTTCGTCATCTTCGCGAAACCCGCGGGCATATGGAACAATGGGTTCCAGTCGCCTCCACCGGCTTCAAGCAGCAGCACATTAACGTCGGGATCTTCACTCAGCCGGCTGGCCAACACGCATCCCGCGGGGCCTGCTCCGGTAATAATGTAGTCGAAACGCATTTCTCTATCCTGTTACAAGCGAGGAATGGACAGGCCGCCATCGGCGTTAATCACCGTGCCGGTGGCAAAGCCGAAGTCGCCGGAAGCAAGCGCTGCGCAGATCTTTCCGAGGTCTTCGGCCTCGCCCCATCGCCTCATCGGCACCAGGCCACTTTCGATGAGGGCGTCATATTTCGATGTCACGCCGACAGTCATGTCGGTCCGGATGATCCCAGGCCGCACTTCGAACACCGCGATTCCTGAATCCGCCAGCCGCAAAGCAAGCCCCTGCGAAAAGGCGGCAAGCCCGGCCTTGCTGATGCAATAATCCAGTCGTTCCGGCGAGCTTGCCTCGGCGGAGACAGACGTGATGTTGATGATCGATCTCGGACGATGAGCCGCATCTGTCACGAGCATCGCCTTCACGACGGCCTGCGTGAAAAACACCGTGCCCTTGAGGTTCGTCGCCATGATCGTGTCGAAGTTTTCTGGAAGCAAGCCTAGGAAATCGCCGCGAACCACAGCCGCCATTCCGGCATTGTTGACGAGGCAATCGATGCGCCCAAAGCTCGACAGGACCGCACGCACGGTCTTGTCATGCCTGGAGACGTCGGAAACATCCGCTTGCAGATAGACCGCATCCACTCCCAAGCCCCGAAGCTCGTCGACGACGTCCCGGCTCTCCTGCGCCGCCCCGACACCGGTGATCACGATGTTGTAACCGGCCTTCGCCAGCGCGATCGCGATCCCGAGACCGATGCCGCGGCGTCCGCCGGTGACTATGGCGACTGGCCTTTCAACCTGCTGTGTCATGCGCGTAAATCCTTCGATGCGATGTGGTCGGCGACCCGCAGCGCCTGACTGGCGACCGTCAGAGCGGGATTCACCGCAGCCGAGGTCGGCAGGAAGCTGGCGTCCACTACAAAGAGGTTCTGGTGATCGTAGGAACGGCAATAAGGATCCAGCGGCGCGCTCGCGGGGTCGTTGCCGATCCTGACGGTGCCGCACTGGTGAGACGGCGTGCGCTTGTCGAACGGCTTTGAAAGAACGATCGGGAATCCGATCGACTTGAGGACCGCCTTCAGCTTCCCGACCAGTTCGAGATGCGCATCCCAGTTCGTCCTCTGCCACTGCAGAACGATGCGCTCCCCATCCACCGTCACGCGGCTTTCCGGGTGAGGTATATCCTCGCTCATTGCATAGAAGTCGATCGCATGGCCCGTAATGTTCTGGAGCAGCCATTCCGGTGCCCAGGGCAGCGAGCCCTTGAGTACCTTTGCCGAGATTCTGCCCAGCAGCTGAACGTTCCCGAGCGGCGGGCCGCCGTTTCCATCAGACAAATAGAAATCATTGAAACCGAAGGTTTTCTGGTAGATCGACCCATTTCGATAGGTCGGCGAAACAGCGATCACCGCCGACGAATTATGGTTCATGAAATTCCTCCCGACCTGATTGGAGGAATTTGCAAGCCCGTTCGGATGGCGCATATCAGCCGAACGCAACAGCAGCACGGCGGATTGAACGGCGCCGGCCGATAGAATGACCAGCTTCGGACCGACAGCCAGGTCCTCGCCGTTCTTGCGGTAGCGGACGCGCTCGATCCTGCCGTTTCCATCAGCCTCGAGCTTCATCACCTTCGCGTTCGTCTCGAGGCGGACGTTCGGATATTCCAAGGCCTTGAGGAGAGCAGCGGTCTCCGCATCCATCTTCCCGTCGCGCGAATTCGGATGCGCATCCCAGGGTGTCTTGGCCTTCGACAGCCAAGCGTCGATATTCACCCCCAACGGCAGCGAAAACGGGTGCAGGCCTTTCGCCTTCAGTCGCGCTCTGACATCAGCAATAGGGGGCTCGTCGGGAACAGCCGGATAGTCGTAGTTGCTCGAATGGGCAGGCTCCGTGGGATCATCTCCGAGGTTTCCCCGAACCTCGTACATCCGTTCTGCGCGGCTATACCAGGGCTCCAGAACCTCATAGGGAAACGGCCATGCGGGCGAGACGCCTTCCCTGTGGCGGATCTCCTCGAAATCTTCCCGGCGATAGCGCGATAGCACCGCACCGTAGAACTTCGAATTGCCGCCAACATTGTAGTAATTGCCGGGATTGAAGGCCGTACCGTCCGCCTCGTACCACACCTCCTTCGGACGAAAATGCCCGCGCTGGAAAATGGCCCGTTGGTCGCGGTTCTCCGGGCGATCGGCAATGAAGTCGCCAGCCTCGAGGATCAGGATCTCGGCACCGGTTGCCGCCAGTCCGGCGGCAACGGTGGAACCACCCACGCCCGATCCTATGATGATGATATCAGGTGTGCTGCTCATTTCGAATATCCAGACCAGACTACACTATACGCGTCTGGCTTTGAGGATCGAAGAACACCGCCTTGTCGAGATTGAACGCCAGGCGGGCGCTCTGCCCCGGTTGAATTCGGGCATCCGCGCGCAGACGGGCCACGACTTCCTTCCCACCGAGCTTCGTCACTGCGAACGTATCCGATCCCGCCGGTTCCACCACCTCGATCAGGCAGTCGCTTTCGGCGAGGGCCTTGGCGTTGCGGTCCGCGCCATCCGGGTCGGTCAGCGCCTCCGGTCGGATGCCGAAGACGATCTCCCGGCCGGCATGCGCCTCAAGCGCGCCGTTGCTTGATGTGACCGGGAGCCGGACCGGTTCTCCGTGCGGACGCGCCAGCGATACTGTCAATCCCGCGGCCCCCTTCTCGATCGTTCCCGCGAGAAGATTCATGGCCGGCGACCCCATGAAATCAGCCACGAACATGTTGGCGGGGTTGTTGTAGATCTCAGCAGGCGTTCCAAATTGCTGCACCTCGCCATCCCGCATGACGGCGATTTTGGTGGCGAGCGTCATTGCCTCGATCTGGTCGTGGGTCACGTAGACGATCGTCGTGCCGGTCGCCTGATGAAGCCGCTTGATTTCGATACGCATGTCGACACGCAGCTTGGCGTCCAAGTTTGAAAGCGGCTCGTCGAACAGGAAGAGCTTGGGATCGCGGACGAGCGCTCGCCCCATGGCAACGCGCTGGCGCTGCCCACCCGACAGCTGGCTCGGCTTGCGATTGAGCAGATGGCCGATCTGAAGCACCTTGGCGACCTTGTCGATCGCCTTGTTGCGCTCCTCGACAGGTACGCCGCGCATTTCCATGCCGAAGGATATATTTCCGGCAACCGTCATGTTGGGATAGAGCGCGTAGCTCTGGAACACCATCGCGATATCGCGCTTCGAGGGATGCAGGTCGGCGATGCTTCGACCCTCGACGCGGATGTCGCCCGCGGTAATCGATTCCAGGCCGGCGATGGTGTTGAGCAATGTCGACTTGCCGCAACCGGAGGGGCCGACCAACACGAGGAAGCCGCCCTTCTCCAGTTCAAGGTCGATACCCTTGAGGATCTCCAACGAGCCGAAACGCTTCTTGAGACCGGATATTTCGAGGAAGGCCATTGGATTATCCTTTGACAGCGCCCGCCATCAGGCCACGCACGAAGTAGCGGCCGGCGAGAATGTAGACGAGGAGTGTGGGCAAGGCTGCGATCATCGCTGCCGCCATGTTGACGTTGTATTCGACGACACCCGTGGAGGTGTTCACGACGTTGTTGAGCGCCACGGTCATCGGCATGGAATCGCCCGTTCCCGCATAGGCCGAGGCAAACAGGAAGTCGTTCCAAATATTGGTGAACTGGTAGATGACCGTGACGACGATGATCGGCAGCGAATTGGGGAGCATGATGCGGCGGAAAATCTGGAAGAAGCTTGCGCCATCGACCTGCGCCGCCTTCACCAATTCGGTCGGAAAGGCCTCGTAATAGTTACGGAAGAAAAGCGTCGTGAAGCCGAGACCATAGATGACGTGAACGGTGACGAGATTGACGGTCGGATTGCCGAAACCCAGCGATACGCCAATTTCGTTGCGCAACGTCGCCCCGAACCGGCCGAGACTGCCAAGGATGGTCGCCATGGGCAGAAGCACCGACTGGAACGGAATGAAGCAGGCAAACAGCATCAGGCCGAATACCAGCGTGTGGCCGGGGAAGCGCCACTTGGTCAGGATGTAGCCGTTGAGCGCCCCCATGATCGTCGAGATCGCCACAGCCGGGACGACCATCTTGATCGAGTTCCAGAAGTAACCCTTGATGCCGGCGCAGGTCAGACCGACGCAGGCCTCGCCCCAGGCCTTGAACCAGGGATCGATCGTCGGCGACTGCGGCAAGGCCAGCATATTGCCACTCTGGATTTCGTCCATCGTCTTGAACGAAGTCACAAGCATGACGAACAACGGCATCAGATAGATGATCGCGAATATCACCAGCAGGCCGTAGATGAAAATCCGACTGAACATTCTGGAGCGCGCCGCATTGGCCGCGTCGGACATGGTCGAGGTGATAGCGCTCATCGCGATTTCTCCCGGAGCTCGGAATAGAGATAGGGAACGATGATCGCCGAGATCGTCATCAGCATGATCACCGCACTGGCCGAACCGACCGCCATCTCGTTCCGCTTGAACGTGTATTCGTACATGAAGTTCGACGGCAGCCAGGCCGAGCCACCCGGTCCGCCCGATGTCAGCGCCACGACAAGGTCGTAGGACTTGATCGCCATGTGGGCCAGCACGATGAAGGCCGACAGGAAGATGGGTCTGAGCAGCGGAATAATGATGCGCCGATAGAGCTGCACCGTGGTTGCGCCGTCGATCTGCGCCGCCTTCATGATCTCGCTGTCGATGCCGCGAAGGCCGGCAAGGAACATCGCCATCACGAAGCCTGAGGCCTGCCAAACGCCGGCGATTACGACCGTGTAGATCACGAAATCCTTGTTCTTGATCCAGTCGAAGTGGAAGCTCGTCCAGCCGAACTGATGCAGTGTCTGCTCAAGGCCAAGGCCCGGATCGAGGAACCATTTCCAGGCAACACCAGTGACGATGAAGGAAAGCGCCATCGGGTACAGGAAGATCGGCCGCAGTATCCCCTCGCCGCGGATTTTCTGATCCAGCAAAATCGCCAGAAACAGACCGAGCGCCAGGCATATGCCGATATAAAGGACGCCGAAAATGCCCATGTTGGTGATCGAGGTGTACCAACTGGAGGGCGGATCGCTTTCAAACGTCCAGCGCCAGAGCCGTTGATAGGCGCGCGGCCCGGTCAGGGCGTAAGACGGAAAGGTCTTGGAATTGGTAAAGGACAGATAGACCGTCCAGATGATGAAGCCGTAGACGAAAACAAGCGTGATGGCGAAACTCGGCGCGAGCACGATCTTCGGCAGCGCGTCTTGCAGGCGCGCGCGGATTGAAATTGGCGTTCCCCGGTGTGGCGTAAGAACGGTTTTATCTGTAGTGATGGTGCTCATGGGTTCATCTCCTCCGACGATGTCGTCCGTTGCGGAGCCTTCCCCGCCACGAGGGCGGGGAAGACCGCGGGAGGCCTTGATTACTTGGCGTCCTCAATTGCCTTGACGAGTTCTTCGACCGCCTGATCGGAGGTCTTGATCTGGCCATGCACGAATTTGGAGACGACGTCCTTGTAAGCATTGGCGACTGCCGGAGGAGCGCCATAGCCCTGCGCCAGCGAGCCGAACAGCGTGCCGCCTTCGTTCGCCTTCTTCAGGTCGGCGATACCCTTCTTGCCACAAGCATCGAAGTCGGTATCCGGCACGTCGGTACGGGCAGGAACCGAGCCCTTGACGACGTTGAATGCCGACTGGAAGCTCTTGGAAAGAGTTGCCGTTGCAAGCGCGACCTGGGCCGCCTTGCGATCGTCCGGCACATTGAACATGCCAAACATGTCGGAGTTGTAGATCACGCTGCCGTCAGTGCCCGGGAAGCGGTAGCACAGGAAGTCCGTATTCGGCGTCTTCTTCGCCGCTACGAATTCGCCCTTCGCCCAGTCGCCCATGACCTGAACGAGTGCATCGCCCTTGATGACCATGGCCGTTGCGAGGTTCCAGTCACGTCCGGAGAAGTTCGGATCGACATAGGTGACCATCTTCTGGAGATTGTCGAACGACTTCTTCATCGTGTCCGACTTCAGAGACCCCTCGTCGAGATCGTTCATGGCCTTCTTGTAGAACTCGGGCCCACCTGTCGACAGCACGATGGAGTCGAACATCGTCGCCTCCTGCCAGTTCTGGCCTCCGAGCGCAAGCGGGGTGACACCTGCCGCCTTGGCCTTGTCGAGCAGTGCAATCAGGTCGTCGAAGGTCTTCGGCTCGGTACCGCCGATCTTGTCCATGACGGCCTTGTTGATCCACAGCCAATTGACCGAGTGAACGTTGACCGGAGCGGCAACCCACTTGCCGTCATACATCGAGAACTTCTGCAAAGCAGCCGGGACCGACTTGTCCCAGCCCTCTTTCACCGCCGTCTCAGTAAGGTCGCCCATGACACCGGCCTGTGCGTAGTCGAGAACGGTATAGCCGAGCATCTGAGACGCCGTCGGATAGGTGCCCGCAGCAACCATGGCCTTGAGCGCGGTCATTGCCGCGTCACCACCACCGCCAGCGACCGGCACGTCCTTCCAGGCAAACCCTTGCTTCGCCAGATCCTCCTTCAGGACATTGAGGGCCGCGGCCTCGCCGCCCGACGTCCACCAATGCAGCATCTGCACTTCTTTCACGTCGGCGGCCTTGGCGGCGCCGAGGCCAGCTACCGTCATTGTCACCAAAGCAGTCGTCATCAAAAACTTGCGCATCGTTTTCCTCCCGGTTTGCAAGTTCACAAAAGCGGAAAATCCGCGTTCAAAAGCCCGTGCACACTCCCCGCACAAAGGCCCTGGTTATCACGGCGAAAACGCCGCTTGCGTTAATTTAAAACGTTATAAACTTAACCAAGTCAAGTCACACGCGTTGCCTTTCCACGTTCGAGAAAACACAAGTTACCGTATGTTTTTGTTTGTTTTTTAGCATGCACTGCAGCACAAGCGAAACTGAGCCGCAAATTTAAAACGTTTCCAGTCCGGCATTGCGTCGGCTTGGCTGTCGCGTTAGTGTCCGGCCATCCGACCCCTTTGGAGGAAAGCCGAGCGTGTCTCGCATCGCAATGCCGCCCACGACCAGATCGACCCGCAGGACCGGCAAACCAACGCTGCGTACCATCGCGGATATGGCTGGCCTTGCCGTAACCACGGTGTCGAGGGCGCTGTCGGACGACCCGGTGATCAATCACGAAACCCGCAAGCGTGTCCGCGAGATCGCGATTCAGGTCGGCTATTCCCCCGATCGCGCCGCCCAGCGCTTGAAGACCGGCCGCACAAATGTCATCGCCATCCTGCTTGAGCCGCACGAGGAAATCCTCGGCTATGGCACCTCGATCATGTCCGGCATCGCCAAGGCGCTGCAGGGCACCGCCTACCATCTGATCGTCATGCCCAACCTGCCGCACACAACCAACATCGAGGCGGTCAACTACATCATGCGCAACCACATGGCCGACGGCCTGGTCATGTCGCGCACCGAACCTTTCGACCCACGCGTGCGGTTGCTGATGGAGCACGATTTTCCGTTCGTCACCCATGGCCGCACCGAACTTTCGACCCCGCATCCTTATGTCGACTACGACAATTTCACGTTCGCCTACGAGGCAACCAAGCGGCTGATCGTCAAGGGGCGCCGCAAGCCGGCTCTGATCAGCGGCCCGATGCAGTTCAGCTTCGGCAGCCATATCCTGCATGGCTTCATGACCGCCGTTCGCGAAGCCGGCTGCGCCTATGAGGTCATCTCCGGGATCGACCTCGATCATCCGGCAGGCGCCATTCGCGACCGTATCGCCCGACGCCATCGGGAACCCGACCCACCCGATGCCTTCACCTGCGGCGGCGAAGTCTGCGCGCTCGCCACCGTCACCGGCATGAGCGACTGCGGTCTCACACTCGGCGTTGAATACGACATCGTCGCCAAGCAGACGTCCCAGCTCCTCTCCGCCATCCAACCGAAGGTGGAGACCATCTATGAAGACCTGACGGCCACCGGCGAGCAGATCGGCCGCATTCTGAAGAAACGGATCGGCGGCGAGACGGATATGGACCAGTTGCAGGTACTGCTGACGCCGCAGCCACCCCTTTCCGCAGAAGCTGGAAGCAGCTGACAGCTGCGTTCTTGAACTCCGACCAGAAGTGGCGCCGGTCAAACGCCAGCCCGCATCCCCACCCATCCGGCAGAGACCCAATTTGGCCCGGTCCTGGAGCGCGGGAATGAGAAAGCGAAAGGCACGCCAGTTGCCGCAAGCGAACGTGCGACTAGCGAACGTCGATCCAGCCATCTGCTCCCTCCCTTCTCCCACTTAAGCTCCCTCGGCAATCTTACCGCGGCATCCACCAGCCAGTGCGGCCGCCGATATGCATGTTGAGCGTCTTGGTTTCGGTGTAATCCTCCACCGCGTGACGGCCGAGTTCACGACCGAGCCCCGATTGCTTGTATCCTCCAAACGGCAGCTCGGAAGCCCCGTCCATGAAGGTGTTCATCCAGATCGTCCCGGCTCGCACCTTGCGCCCGACAGTCAGGCAGGTATCGAAGTCACGGCTCCAGACCCCTGCCGAAAGACCGTAGTCGATGGCGTTGGCGACCTGGATTGCCTCCGCCGTGGTTTCGAACGCGAGAACGGACAGGACAGGACCGAAGACCTCCTCGCGCGCAACCGCCATACCGGGCGTCACCGCCTCGAGGATGGTCGGCGCCATGTATTGGCCCATACCCAGGTCAAGTTTTTCGCCTCCATGCGCGACTTGCGCGCCGCTGCTGGTTGCGCCGGCCACGTAACCGGCAATCTTGTCCAGGTGCTGCGGCGTGATGATAGCACCAACTTGCGTGGTTGGATCGAGCGGATCGCCAACTTTGACGTCCTTCGAGAGGTCAGCAACGCGCCTGACGACATCGGAAGCGATGCTCTTGTGCAGGATGAGACGGGAGCCTGCATTGCAGCACTCACCGGCATTAAAATAAGCACCGAAAACGGCCGCATCGATGAACGCATCGAGATCCGCATCGGGGAATACGATCTGCGGGTTCTTGCCGCCCAGTTCCAGCGAGACCTTTTTGAGTGTCTGCGCGGCATTCGCCATGGTGAGTTTGCCGACACCGGTGGAGCCGGTGAAAGACACCATGTCGACCTCCGGATGGGACGTCAGGACTGCTCCGACCTCTGGTCCCGTACCGGTGACAATGTTGACAACGCCGTCCGGAACGCCCGCTTCCTGGAGGATTTCGCCAAGCACAAGCGTCGACCCCGAGGTCAACTCCGACGGCTTGACGACGGTCGTGCATCCGGCTGCTAGGGCAAAGGGAAGCTTCTGGCCGACGATCAGGAACGGAAAGTTCCAGGGAGTGATAATCGACACCACACCGATCGCTTCGCGCAAGACAACGCCAAGCGTGCCGTCTCCAAGCGTGTTGTAGCTCTCGCCGTGCAAATCGCGCGCAAGGGCCGCCGCGTAGCGCCAAATGTCAACCGAGCCCGCGATCTCGCCGCGCACCTGGGAGATCGGCTTGCCGGCCTCGATCGCGTCCAGGAAGGCGAGCTCTTCTGCACGAGCAGCGATTAAATCAGCCGCCTTGAGCAAAATGGCAGACCGCTCGGAAGCGGTCATTCGCGGCCACGGCCCATGATCGAAGGCCTTGCGAGCGGCGAGGATCGCGCGCTCGGCATCCGCTTTGCTGCCAGTCGGGAAACGGCTCACAACGACGCCATGGCTCGGCGCAACGCGCTCGATCGACTGGGCGGACCCCGCTTCCCACTTGCCATCGACCAGCATCTTGAAGTCGCGGATCTTGTGGTCGCTAAGCGCCTTTGGATTGACCAGAACCGTCATTACCATTCTCCCTTGAATTTGGCCGGGCGCTTTTCGCTGAAAGACGCGACGCCCTCCTTGAGATCGGCGGTCTTCGCGACCAGGATCGAACCCAGCGCTTCGACGGCAGTGCCGTTGTCCTCGCCATTTGCCGAAGCGATCATCAGCTTCACGATCTCCAGCGCGGCAGGCCCTCTCGACGCAACCCGTTGCGCATATTCCTTCGCGGCATTGACTGCGTTGCCGCTCGATGTGACCGCATCCACAACCCCGAGCACACGGGCTTCCTCGGCGGTGAATATCTCACCACCCAGCGCCATGCGGCGAACCACCTGCGCGCCGAAGCGCTTCACAAGGCGTTGCGTGCCGGACCAGCCGGGGACCATGCCGAGGCCCGTTTCGGGCAGCCCGATCTTGATGTGCTCTTCGGCGATACGAATGTCGGCGACACCGGCAAGCTCCAGCCCGCCACCGAGAGCGTGGCCATTTAGGGCCGCGATCAGCGGCACCCTGAGGGTCGCAAGTCTCTCGAACACTCGATGGCCGTGACGCACCCAGGCATGGCCGAACTCCTGCGGCTGCATACCGCCCCACGCCTTGATATCGCCACCAGCCGAGAAGCCCTTGCCCTCACCTGTCAGGATTGCCACTCGCACGTCGGCGTTAGCCTCGACATCGTCGGCGGCATCCGCGAGCGCCTTTAGCATGTCCAGATCGAGCGCGTTCAGCTTCTCCGGCCGCGATACCGTCATAATCGCGACGTGATCCTCGACCTGGATCCTGACCGTGCCGCTAGCCATTAAAGACACCCTCCAGAACGCCGGTGCTCTTCTTCGGCAAAGACAGGCCTATGTTTGCTTCGCCAAAGAGCTTCGCATCCATAACCTTGAGGTCCTTCTCTACGATCAGCGGGAATTCGGATTGATCGAGGATGTGGCTCTGCAGGTCGATGCCCGGTGCGATCTCCGTCAGAACGACGCCTTCTGGCATTAACTTCATCACGCACCGCTCGGTGACATAAGTGATGTCTTGGCCTTGCTCGATCGCCCGCTTACCAGAGAAGGTGACATGCTCGACTTCGTTGACGAGCTTCTTCAGCTTGCCTTCCTTCTCGATCACCAACTTGCCGTCGATGATGGCAAGCTTCGCCCCCGCGTTGAACATGCCGGAGAATACGATCTTCTTCGCCCGCGCTGTGATATCGACGAAGCCGCCGGCCCCCGCTGTCACGTGGGGACGGAACGAGAGCTTAGAGACGTTCACGGAACCATTCTTGTCGATCTCAAGGAAAGACAGCAGCGACGCATCGAAACCAGCGCCCTGAAAGTAGGTGAACTGATATGGCGACGGCATATAGGCATCGGCGTTCGATGCGCAGCCAAACGCGAAGTCCAGCAAAGGGACGCCGCCGACGGCTCCCTGCTCGATGACCCAGGTGACTGCGCCGTGCAGCCCCTCCTCAAGCAGGATGCGCGGCACGTTGGCAGAAATGCCGAAGCCCAGATTGACGCAGCTGCCCGCCTGCAGCTCCTGCGCAACGCGGCGCGCGATGACCTTCTGGATATTGAATTCCGGAACGCGAAAACTGTCCAGCGGCCGAAAGATTTCGCCTGATATGGCCGGATCGTAGAGTGTCTGTGTGGTTTGCTTCTGGTCCGGATCGACGATGACATAGTCGACCAACATGCCAGGTACACGCACGTCATGCGGCTTCAGCGAACCTTCCTTGGTAATCCGCTTGACCTGGGCGATGACGATGCCGCCATTGTTGCGGGCAGCAAGCGCCTGATCTAAGCCGCCGAGATAGGCGCCTTCGTGCTCATACGTAAGGTTGCCGCGCTCGTCCGCGGTTGTCGCACGGATGATGGCGACCTGCGGCACGATCGACGGGAAGAACAGCCAGTCCTCTCCTTCGAACAAGACACGCTTGACTACGGGCTCCTCTGCCCCAAGGTCGTTCATCGCGCAGCCCTGCCTCTTCGGGTCGACGAACGTGTCGATACCAACCTTTGTCAGAACGCCGGGGCGTTTGGCAGCAGCCTCCCGATGAATATCGAACATGATGCCCGAAGGAATATTGTAGGCCGGAATCTCATTGTTCGTGATCATCTGCCAGATCAGCGGTGGCTCCGCGCTGGATGGACCCGATGGATAGGAACCGCCGACGATCTTCTTCAACAGCCCCTTCTTGGCGATGTGGTCGACGCCCTTGATGCCGCTCATGTCACCTGCCGCGATCGGATGCAGCGTTGTGATATCCCGCGGATGACCGGTGGTGTCGAAGCGCTCGCCAATCGCCTTCAACATCAGGTCGGGGCAGCCAAGGCCGCTCGATGACGACACAGATACGACGGCTCCGTCGGGGATCAGTGCGGCAGCTTCGGCCGGGGTGATGTGCTTGCTCATTGGGATGACTCAAAGTCCTGTTTCGATTTTCACGGCAGACCCGCTTTTGGTCGCCTCGACAACGGCAAGACCTGTCGCGACCGACCAGATGCCATCCTCCGCCGTCGCAGAAGGACGGCCCTTGCCGGCCACCGCAGCGTGGAAGGCTTTCAGTGCGCTTTCGTAGAGATTGCTCGCGTTGGTCGGCAGTTGCTGCTCGCCATCCGCATTCCTCAGCGTCACCGTCCCATCCGGACGCTGCGTCATAACGTTGCGGCCGACGAGCGAACCTTCGGTGCCGTGCACCTCAAACCCGGTCTCTGCGTATTTGGTGGTGAAGGCATCGTGAAACTGCGCGAGGATACCGTCCTCGAAACGCATCACGCCCATGACGCCATCTTCGACGCCGGGCTTTCCCATGCCCGCCGCCTGCGAAAACGCGACCACCTCCACCGGATCACGCCCGAGAACAAACCGCAGCGTGTCGGTGTCATGGACCGTGATATCCAAAATGACGCCGGCACCGGCTTCGGGCTTATCGAGCCGCCAGCCCTGCAAGTGGACCGGCAGGTAGACGGCATGAAAGACGCGGGCGGCCAGTGGCTTGCCGATTTTTCCGGCGGCAATCGCGTCTCGCATGGCAATGTGAGTGGAGGCATTGCGAAGATGGTGATTGGTGGCGAGCACGACGCCGGCCTCCTTCGCCGCCTTCGCCATGGCGTGCGCATCTTGCAAGGACATCGCCAATGGCTTCTCGCAAAGAATATGCTTGCCGGCGCGGGCCGCAGCGATCGCCTGGTCACGATGAAGCTCGTTGGTCGTCGAAATGTAGACCGCATGGACATCCGGATCGTTCACAAGGGCATCGACATCTGCGACATGCCTCGGGATCCCGTTTTCCGTCGCATAGGACCGGCCGCGCTCCGCGCTCGAACTCATGACGGAGACGATATCGCCGCCGGTCTCACGGATAGCACTAATCACCCATTCGCGCGCGATGGTGCTCGCGCCAATCAGCCCCCAACGAACTGTCATGCCATCTTTCTCCCTGCCTTCTTCTGCGCGGCACCACAGCTCTCGCGAACAACAAGCCGGACAGCGGTCGTGATGCTTTCGGGCTCCGCTTTGCCGGCATTGATCTGCTTGAGGAGAAGCTGCGCTGCGCGTCTACCCATACTCTGAGGATCAACGGAAATGGTCGTGAGAGCCGGGACTGCCGTTTGCGCCTCGATCACGTCGTCGAAGCCGACGACAGCGAAGTCCCGACCGGGCTCCATGTGACGCGCGCGCAAGCCATCGCACACACCGAAGGCGACGGCATCATTGAAGCAAACCGCCGCCGTTGGCCGATCGGCCATCGCCATCGCCCGTCCGATCGCGTCGACACCGCCCGCCCTTGAGGGCGCTGACGAGACTACCAGCTCTTCATGAAAGCCGAGGCCCGCCGCCTTCATGCCGCCCGCATAGCCCGCCAGACGCTCTTCGAAGACCGCCGTATCGGGAAATCCGCCGAGAAACGCAATTCGCGCGTGCCCTAGGGATGCCAGGTGCTCGACCGCCGCTGAAGTCCCGCCCTGATTATCGGAAACAATTGACGAGACCTTCGCACCAGGCAGGCTGCGAACAACGACAACGACCGGAATATCGGCAGCAACGAGCGGCTTGAGATCGGCCGCTTCGGTAGCGCGCGCCGGAGAGACGATAAGGCCCGAGATTCCATGTTCTCTCATCGAGGCAACGACTTCCCGCTGCCGGTCGATGCTCTCGCTGGTATTGGAGAGGAACTGTACGAAGCCGGCGGACTGGACGACCATATCCACGCCAACCGCAAGTTCGGCAAAGAAGCTGTTGGTGAGGTCGTTCACGACAACACCGATGATCTTCGATTTCGCACTTGCTTGGCGCAGATTCGCTGCCCCACGGTTATAGACGTAGCCAAGCTCACGCATCGCTGCATTGACCTTGGATCGCGTCCCCTCATTCACGAGCGGCGACCCTTGCAGCACCAGAGACACCGTCGACTTGGAGACGCCGGCGGCCTTGGCGATGTCAATGACGGTCACCCGCCCCTTGGTCATGAAATTCCTCCCAGCGATCTCGCCAACTTGGACGCTACATAATTGGAACGTTCCAAATATGTCAAGCGCAATCTTCATCTGGCCACGACGGCGAAAATCGAGTCGAAAAGGCCATTATCATTTTGATTCTACTACATGTTCTATATTAGAAACAACCTCATTACGCTTGCCATCTACCGAAACTAAAGAATCAGAAAAACACTATTGCAATTTGGAACGATCCAAATTATTGCGTCGTTAGCTGTCGAGGAGGATCACAATGAGCTTGTCTTTAAATCTGCCGAACACCGACGGTTCCGCCAGCGAATACCGTCTTGTCGGGACGCCGATCGAGCGCCCGTCCGCACCGCCCAAGTTCAACCGGATTGCCTATGCGGCCGCTCACGTTGTGTCCGACCCGCGAAAGGACTTCGACCCCTGGGGTCGTCCGGCGATTGACTGGGACACAACAATCGCCTTTCGCCGGCACCTGTGGAGCCTCGGCTTCAAGATCGCCGAAGCGATGGATACCTCCCAGCGCGGCATGGGCCTTGATTGGGACGGCGCGCGGGAACTGATCCGGCGATCGTTGGAGGAGGCTCGCACCGTTCCGGGGGCTGACCTTGCATGCGGCGCCGGCACCGATCATCTCGCTGCATCCGATGCGCGATCGATCGACGATGTCATCAAGGCGTATGAGACGCAGATCGAATTCGTGGAAAAGAATGGCGGTCGCGCCATCATGATGGCCAGCCGCGCCCTCGCCCGCGTGGCGTCCTCTCCTGACGACTACACCAAGGTTTATGGCAGAATTCTCTCCCAGGCCAAAGACAAGGTCGTCTTACACTGGCTCGGAGACATGTTCGATCCGAACTTAGCAGGCTACTGGGGCAGCGCGCAGTTTGAACCGGCGCTCGAGTGCGTTCTCAGGATCATCAATGAGAACAAGGAAAAGGTCGAGGGGATCAAGATTTCGCTGCTCGATAACGCCAAGGAAATACAACTGCGCAATCGGCTTCCGGAAGGCATCCTTTGCTTCACCGGCGACGACTTCAACTATGCGGAACTGATCGAAGGCGATGGCCGCCGCTATAGCCATGCCCTGCTCGGCATCTTCGATGCCGTTGCACCATCAGCGTCGAAGGCATTGGCCTCACTTGCAACAGGTGATGCCGCTACCTTCCGCTCGGTGATCGAGCCGACCGTTCCGCTCTCCCGCAAGATCTTCGAGGCGCCGACGCAGTACTATAAGGCCGGCGTCGTCTTCCTCGCCTGGTTGAACGGCCACCAGAGCCATTTCAGCCTTCCTGCTGGATTGCAATCGGCGCGCGGCATCAATCACTATGCCGATATTTTCCGGCTTGCCGACAAGGCAAACGTCCTCGACAAGCCAAAGCTTGCCACCACACGCATGAGGCATTTTATGGGCGTATTCGGCATTGAATGAACCGCCGAGGAAGGCGAGCACGTTTTGACCTGCGGCTCATGTCGCCTCGGGGCAAGTCTTCTCCGAGGCGGCTCAAGCATCCATCGAAGCAGCTCAACTGCCTGTGAGCGCGTCGTTGTGCCTAGTAGCTGCAGGGCCGGTGATTGAAACAAACTGAAAAATTAGTGCGTCCTGGTGGCCCGTCAGGTAGAACGGAACCGGGCTGGCTGAAGTATAAGCAGCGCTATAGCCTCATTTGCTGGATGTTGTCGTCTTCACAGTCGGCCTCGCTCCACCACGAATGAACGCAAGCGTGTAATGGGTCGCTGCGGCAAGCAGACCGACGATCGCTCCGTAGTTCAAGAAGAAACCCAGTGTGGACTCGTTGAAGTCCCACATATCAAGGCTGTAGGTCAGCACCAGCTTCGATCCGAATGTCATCTCAGCCCAGCTTTTGATCCCCCAGAGTGAAACCGCCGTAGCCGCAAGGCGGAGCGACCTTGTGCAGACCGGGTTGGCATCCCTGATACCAAACACCGCGCGACAGGTGTTCATGATTACGCCCCATCGTGTCCCAAGGTGGACAGAGACAATGAACAACAGCCAGTATGCCGCGAACATATGCACGTCACGCATGGCGAAGGCTCCATCAAGCGCCAGGAAGGTGAACAAGTCACAGGAGATCAGCACGCTTGTAACCATCATGATCGTCATCACCAGCTTGAGAACCGCGATCGTGATGATGTTGAGCCACCGCACGCCATCGTACTTCCCTCTAGCGACGCGCCCGTACCAGAGCCGGTTGAAGACGTTATGGCCGATCACGAGCGTGAATAGCACCGTGCCGAATACCTCGTGCGCGAAGTTCTCCAGCCACCAGTAGGCCAGGCACGCGATAATCAGCGACAACGCAACAAAATCGAGGAGCAGGCGGAAACGCAACATCAGATTCATTCGAACTCGAATCTGCGGATGTCATTGAAGGTGTACAGGAAGTCCCTGTCAGACCTGGAGCTATGGCATCGCTGGCAGCGCGCCGTGTTCTCGGCCATGTTAATGGTCCCGTCGGGCTTGAACCATTGGAACTGCCAATCGCCAGTTCTGCGCTCTTCGCCGTAGTCGTTACCCCAGCCGGAACGCTTCTCCATGACGAAATAGCGGTAGATGTCCCCGTCGCGGTAGTCGACCAGCACGAAATGAGTGCCGTCGGGTATGGCCTGTCCGTTCTTCACGGCTTCGATTGCCTCCCGTGTTGTCATGATGTGTTCGGTGACTTCGCCCCGGGTCACGGTCGTATAGTGCACGAGACTGTCGATGTCCGGCATCGTCGCTCGATTTGGTTCGGCATCGACCTGCCAGCCGGCAAGAACGATGGCACCCACCACCGAGGCGAGAAGCGGAAGACGAAGGATGAATTTGCGCACGAGTGAGGAGCCCTTGCTGGTTAGAGCGACGGTTAATCGGCCGCGAAGACTTCTTTTGCGACGGCAACCGCCGAGACTGCGTTCGGCCAGCCGGCATAGAACGCAAGATGGGTGATCGCCTCGGTCAACTCCTGTTCGGTGACGCCGTTCGTGCGTGCGATCGCAAGGTGGGACCTAAGCTGATCCGGGCGGTTCATCGCTACCAGCGCCGCGACGGTTATGAGGCTGCGGTCCCGCTTCGAAAGTTCAGGCCGTTCCCATATGTCGCCGTACAGGACGTTGTCCGTTAGTTCCGCCAGCTTGGGCGCGGTCGCACCCATCAGTTGTTGTGCTCTTGTCGGCATGGTCCTGTCCTCTTTTTCGCTTGGGGATTGGGCGCAAACCACGCCCGGGAGTGCCGTCACGACAATGGCTAACGTCAGGCACGCGTTGACGAGTAGATGCCTCATGTTGGGTCTCCGGGATTGAGATGTCGGGTCGCGGTCAAGCGGCAACGTTCAGTCGAGCTTCTTTTCCTTGAGGAATGCCCACACCTGGTCGGCGATTTCGACGTTGTTCAGATCGGAAAACATGAAGTGCGTGTTCCCGCGGATGCCGATTTCGGGGAGATGGACGAGCTTGGCGTCTCCCCCGAGCTTGTTGACGGCAGCGACCCAGAGTTTGGCCATCGCGAGTCGGACCCGCCAGTTGTCCCGACCGCGCTCCGTTGTGGGCTCTGTCGGGAAGTTGTCCCCGTAGTAGATGATGATCGGCAAGCGGGTCAGCTTCTCGAAGTCCGCGATAGACACCGTCTCTGGCGACAACGTGCCCGCTGCACTTGGCATCGGCGCAGGCACCTCGCCCTCCGGGAATATGAAACCGCTGCCTGGCTCGAAAGCGACGATACCTTTGACGTTTTGGGTCTTGATCGCCGTCAGCCAGCCGGGTCCGCCGCCTTGCGAATGCGTGACGAGGATGCCGGGTCCGATCTTGTCGAAGAGTGCCGCCATTGCATCCGAAATCACTCCTGCGTCGTAGGGCCCGGTATTCGGCGTGACGAATCGGAAGAATTGGTCGAGAGCCGCCGGGTTCCGGTCGAACTGAACGCCCTCGAAGAAGTTCGGCCATTTGCCCAGCCGGAACTGATCGAAATAGAGCTGGTCGTAAGGCGTCGGCTCGATGGTCGTCGCGACGGTGCTGTTGCCAGCCCGACCACGCCGGGGCTGATCGACGAGATATACGGGAAAGCCGCGGCGCAGGAATATGTTTTGAAAGCCCTCGCGGCCGTCCGGCGTCGTCTCCCAGCTTCGCGCTGATTGGTAGGCACCGTGCAGCATGACGATCGGCATCGGCCTCGCGTTCTCCGGTATCTGGTAGAAAGCGTAGAGGTGATCCCCGTGCAGGCTCTGGCCTTCCGCGGTCGGCGCGTTGTTGTTGTAGGTTCCGGGCATAGCCGCGACCTTGCCGCCCACCGCAAAGCTGCCCTGTCTGTGTATGATAAGAGGACCAGCCTGATCCGCTGTCTGGCTCAATGCTCCGGTGATGCCGACTTGCAACGACAGCAGCAGAAGTAGAGCGAGCTTAGTAAGACGTGTTTTCACGATATCCATCCCCATGGCGCTATATGGGAAGGGTACGCCAGCAACCATGGGCTGATTAGGTGGCGAAAATCGCATGAAGCCATTAGCAAGGCTTATTAATCAAAAATCGTTTATCGGAATGTGATCTGAAACTCGCGATTTTCGAGGCGGATGTCATGCATGAACGCTTGAAAGTACTTCGTCTGCAGCTCTCAAGCCGCTTTGAAACGCTCCATGCGCCGTAGAAAAGTCCCTCGGATCGGTGGCCTCGCCTGCGAAGAAAATCCGTCCATCGAATGAACGGGCTAACTGGCGACGAGCATCGCTCTGACCAGGGAGCGCGTGGCTGTAGGCACCGCCGACCGATGGAGTGGATGTCCAGTTCGAACACACAAGCGGGCGAAGGTTATTCCTTACTTCAAAACCAAAGAGATGCGCGAGTTCGCCGATCGCACCAGCAAACGCAATGTCTGGCCCAGCATCCACCGCCTCCTTGGCAGAGGCTCCGCCGAGGAAGCATTCGATAACAGGCCAGCCGAAAGGTCGGATGTAGTAGGCTCCGGTCCTTGCGTCTCGCGGATCACCTAGCACGAGCGTTTCTGCCTCGAATGGGCTGCTGCCTGAGACTTCGAGAAACAGTTTTTCGTTGTAGCCGAGCGGAAGGGACGCCGCAGCGTTCCGCCACGGATCGAGGCCCGAGGGCCACCTGATGGTGTCGCCCGCGAGAATGTTTGTCGAACAAGTCACCACGACCCGTTCCGCATTGATGGTCCCGAATGCCGTTGTCAAACCGACTTTGCGATCGGCAACCGAAACCGCCTCCACGGGTGTCGCGAGAAAGAGTTCGGCCTTAGCGGGAATAGCAGAACTGACCAGAGTGCCATACCCTTCGCGGATCCGGTAGTCGATGTGGCTGGACGCTTCATCGTAGGAGAGGTAGTCGCGGACGGAAATACGTTCCAACCCGTCGCCGCTCGTGAAGCCGCTCAGAGCCTCAATATAGCCGGTCCATTCGCCGTCTTCCAAAGCGTCTGAAGCAGAGTCACTTTCGGGCGAGCGCTCGGAAATGCGTTGGTACCAAGCCGCGTAGGCACCCCGCGCGGCCTGTTGCTCAGGTGGAGAAAAGCCGAGGTTGCGAAACTGAGTTCCCCAAGCGGGAGGGCTCCGATCAACAGATAGTCCTGCCTCCACCGCGATCTCGGTCCACGGGTTTCGATCCGCCGAATGGAGCCATCCGCATCCCAGATCAAGCCGTAGCCCTGCGGCCAAACTTGTGTAAGCCCGTCCTCCGCTTCGAGGCAGAGCCTCCAGGATAGTGACCGACAGACCAGCCCCTGAAAGTCTTCGAGCGGCTGCGATTCCTGCCGCTCCGGCACCCAAAATAATCACGTCGGCGTCTTGAACCATGCTCTATCCTTCCGCGTCAGCGGCGCAGCATCAGGGTACCGCCTCAATTCAATGAAGGCATTCTAGAACACCAGGCATTCGTTTAGGTATCGAATAGTGCTTGTGGCCATGTCTGGAATTCATGAATGTGGTTCGCCCGGCTCAGCCTTTGAAACGAAGCGCGTCCACCACCAATGCGAAAGCGGGAGAGGCATGGCGTCGGTTCGGATAGTACAGGTGGTATCCTGGAAACGGCGGACACCAGTCCTCTAGCACCCTGATCAACTCGCCCTTTTCGAGATGGTCCACGACCTGGTCTTCAGGAATGTACGTAAGGCCGAGGCCGCGCAGTGCCGCGTCCCGCCGCATCGCGAGATTGTTGAATACCAGCTGCCCCTCCACCCGCACCCGGAGTTCGCGCCCGTCCTTTTCGAACTCCCATGCGAATATGTTGCCATGTGTCGGGAGCCGCATGTTGATGCAGTTGTGTTCCGTCAGGTCCTGAGGCGTTTCCGGCCAGAGGTGCTCCCGGAAGTAAGAAGGGGCCCCGACGACCGCCATTCGCATTTCCGGGCTGATGCGGACGGCGATCATATCCTTGGCGACCTGCTCTCCCAAGCGAACGCCCGCGTCGAAACGTTCTGCGACGATGTCAGTGAGGCCGTAGTCCACGATGATTTCGACCGTAACATCGGGGTTATCAGGCAGAATTTTCTCCAGTGCGGGCGCAAGAACCGAGATCGCTGCATGCTCGCCGGTGGTGATACGGATGGTGCCCGTCGGCCTATCGCGCATTTCGCCCAATGCCGCGATCTCAGCCTGAATTTCCTCGAAACGTGGGCCTGCTGTCTCCAGAAGACGCTGCCCTGCCTCTGTGGGCGACACACGCCGCGTGGTTCTTGTCAAAAGTCTGATGCCCAGCCTCTCCTCCAGTCCGCGGATGGTTTGGCTCAATGCTGACTGGGAAACGCCGAGTTTGACAGCGGCTTTCGTAAAGCTTTCCTCACGGGCGACGGTGACGAAGGCAACGAGGTCGTTGAAGTTTTCCTGCGGCATTCATTAGCGGTCCTTATAGCTTCATCCCGATTACTGCATCTAATCGGAAGGATCGACAAGGGCTAAGTTTCCATCATCAACGCGCAGCCTCGCCGGGAGGACGGCTCTGCAAATCGCCAGATGGAAACAGCCATGCCAGACGTTCGACCAGCCGCCTCCAATCCAAATAAATCCGCCATTCTCGCGATCATATTGATTAGCTACGTGATGATTGTCCTGGATATCTCCGTGGTGCTCACGGGCCTGCCCAAAATTCATCACGAAGTCGGTTTCTCGGATGCAAGCCTCGCGTGGGTGCAGAGCGCCTATACCCTGGCGTTCGGTGGCTTCCTCCTCCTTGGGGCACGAGCTGGCGATATTCTTGGCCGACGCCGCATGTTCATTGTCGGGATGGCGATCTTTACGGTCGCCTCGGTTGCCATCGGTGCCTCGCAGTCGTCCCCATGGATGTTGTCCTGGCGTGCGATCCAGGGACTAGGCTCTTCAATCCTCGCTCCCTCCACACTTGCGCTGCTGCAAACGAACTTCGAGGATGGCGAGGAACGGACACGCGCGGTATCCTATTACAGCGCGGCCGCAGGAGTTTCCGCAACGGTCGGCCTCATTGCGGGCGGCCTGCTGGCCGATTGGCTGTCCTGGCGCGTGGGCTTTTTGATCAACCTGCCGATCGGGATCGCAATGATCTTCGCTTCGCGCACCTACATCACTGAGACAGAGCAACGTCCCGGCAAACTGGTTGGGACCTGGTAACGTTCGCTTTGATTATCGCAGCTACCGTATTGCTGACGCTCTTCGTCCGCATCGAAAACCGCGCCGCGCAGCCGATCCTGCCGCTCCGCCTGTTTGCCGACGCGGAGCGCTCGGGAGCTTACGCGGCGCGTGTCCTTTACCTCGGAGCGATGGTCGGCTTTTTCTTCTTCACGACGCTGTACCTTCAGGAAGTCGCGGGCTTCCGCC
This sequence comes from Rhizobium sp. BK060, assembly GCF_014193145.1. Lineage (NCBI taxonomy): Bacteria > Pseudomonadati > Pseudomonadota > Alphaproteobacteria > Hyphomicrobiales > Rhizobiaceae > Rhizobium > Rhizobium sp. BK060. The sequence continues at coordinate 17,560 of NZ_JACHYW010000018.1, read as the reverse complement.
CTGCGCTCACCGGCCTCGCCTTCGTGCCGGCGACGATGCTTCACGTTCCCGTTGCCATCGTCGTGCCTCGCCTCATACGCCGCTTCGGCCGCAATGCGATCCTCCTTGTCGGAATGGTCATCGGGATCGTCGCGATGGCATGGCTCAGCCGTGCGGGCGTCGGATCGAACTACTGGACGACAGTGGCGTTGCCAATGGTGCTGATCGGCGTGAGCCAGGGCCTCACTCTCAGCCCGTTGACATCGTCGGGCGTCGCCAGGGTTTCCACCGAAGATGCAGGTGCTGCGTCCGGCGCTGTCAACGTCGCTCACCAAATGGGAAGCTCGGTCGGCCTGAGCGTTCTGATCGCGATTGCCGCGGTGGGGTCGGTCGGCCTGACAGGTACCGAGCTAACCGCATACCGGGCTTCTCATGCGTTCGACGCCGGTACGGTGATGCTAATATTCGCGCTGGTCGTGGCTGTGACCACCATGGTGCCGGCCGCATCTCGTCAACAGTCTGACGCCCACGAAGCTGAATCCTTGGCCGCCGAGAGCGCGGCATAACTCAAGGAGATAAGCGAATGAATTTCCCGCACATCTGGCCGCCCGTGTCGGCAAGCAACCATAGGAGATGAACATGAAGATCAGGAAGATTGGAGACCTCGAAGTTTCCGCCCTCGGGCTCGGCTGCATGAGCATGAGTTCGGCTTACGGTCCGCCCGCTGACAAGGCCGAGATGATCAAGTTGATCCGTTTCTCCCACGAACGAGGCGTCACCCTTTTCGATACCGCCGAAGCCTATGGACCGTTCGTCAACGAAGAGCTGGTCGGAGAAGCGATCGCGCCGATCCGGGAACAGGTCGTCGTGGCGACGAAATTCGGTTTCGATATCAACATGGAAACGGGCGAGCGTAGCGGGGGTACAAATAGTCGTCCCGAGCACATCAGGGCCGTCGCCGAGGCAAGCCTCAAAAGGCTCAAGACAGACCGGATCGACCTCTTCTACCAGCATCGCGTTGACCCGGCCGTCCCGATCGAGGACGTCGCAGGAGCGATCAAGGACCTCGTCGCCGTCGGCAAGGTGAAGCACTTCGGCCTCTCCGAGGCAGGCGTCAACACCATTCGCCGCGCACACGCTGTTCATCCGGTGACGGCAGTCCAGAGCGAGTATTCCTTGTTCTGGCGAGGCCCCGAAGCAGAGTTGCTTCCGGCACTCGAAGAACTTGGAATAGGCTTCGTGCCGTTCAGCCCGCTGGGTGCTGGTTTCCTGACCGGCAAGATCGACGAGAACACTAAGTTCGATGCCAGCGACTTCCGCAACCTCGTGCCGCGCTTCACGCCGGAGGCTCGCAAGGCGAACCTCGCTCTCGTAGACCTGCTCAAAGCAATTGCGGACAGGAAGAATGGAACGCCAGCCCAGATCGCACTGGCTTGGCTGCTTGCTCAGAAGTCCTGGATCGTCCCCATCCCGGGGACGACGAAACAGCATCGGCTTGAGGAAAACCTTGGCGCAGTCGAACTCGAACTCGATGCGACCGATCTCCATGAAATCGAGGCCGCGCTGTCCAAGATTGAAGTCGTCGGCGAGCGGCTGCCCGAAGCCGTCCTCAAGATGACCGGTCTCTAAAGTTGGAGTTTCCGATGTCCCGGTTCGAATTCGATGCGATCGGCACCTCCTGGGAAATCGACACGCCGACGCCGCTGTGTCACCAGACCCGGCGGCAAATCCTCGAACTCGTCGAACGGTTCGACAGGATCTATTCGAGGTTCCGCGACGACTCGTTGATCACGAAGATCGCCGAGGCTGAGCACGGCGGCACGTTCGTTTTTCCGGCTGGGGCCGCGCAGATGTTCGACCTCTACGACCGGCTTCACAAGATAACCGGAGGCGGTCTCGATCCCCTCGTCCGACGCGATCTGGAGCTTCTGGGCTACGATCGTCGATACTCGCTTGTGCCGCAGCCAGCGGAAGTGTCGACTTATGCAAGCAAGCGCACGAGCTGGGGCAGCGACGTTTTCCGCCAGGGCTCGACGCTGATCACTCGAAGTCCGCTTTTGATCGACCTTGGCGCGGTAGGCAAGGCCATCTCGTCGACCTGATCTCAGGTGTTTTGGGGGTGAGAGGCCTCGAAGACTTTGTCGTCGATGGCAGCGGCGACATGCTGCATCGCGGAGAAGCGGCGCTCGGTGTCGGACTTGAGCATCCGTTTGATCCTACGAAGGTGGTGGGCGTCGCCCACCTCCGAGACGCCTCGCTTTGCGCCTCGGCGGTCAATCGCCGGAAATGGGGAGACAACCTTCATCATATCTTGGATGCCAGGACCGGAAGGCCCGTGAAGGACGTGGTTGCTACATGGGTCGTTGCGAAGGATGCCGCGACGGCAGACGGGCTGGCCACGGCGCTTTTCGTTGTTCCTGCCTCCCGGCTGGTGCCAAGCTTCGACTTCTCCTTCGTTCGGATGTTCGCCGATGGCCGTGCTGAGGTGTCCGACAATTTCGACGGCGAAGCCTTCACCTGAGAAAGGAACAAAATGCCCCGCGAGATCAGAAACGCGCTCGTCGCTTCGGCGCTAACCCTGATGGTGTCCTCGACGGCAGAGGCCCAAGGCGGCAAGCCCCGTCAGTATGCAGACGGCGTCTACACAGCGACCGGGACATACGGCGGCCAACCGTCGCATATAACCTTAAAGGTGACCCTGACTGATGGCGTGATCACCGCGGTGGAGGTCACTCCCCCATGCATATGTGCCGGAATCGCTGGAACTCCAGCGACGCTTTGCGGCGGCGGTTCCAAAGGTCGTCATAGGGCGCCCGATCGATCAAGTGAACGTTGGCAAGTTGGCGGGTTCAAGCGGAACTTCGCGCGGATTCAACGACGCCATAGGCCAGATCAAGCGCCAGGCGGCTCGTCGGTGACGGCCCTCCGCTTAGCACCCCCGCAGTCAAGAAAATCAGAGGAGTGTAAAGATGACTACGAGGCACGGAATTGAACTCAACCGCAGAGGCTTGCTGCTGACAGCGGGTACGTTGGCCGTGGCCGCCAATCTCGGGGTAGCCAATGCTCAGGCGACGACCAAGCAAAATGCCTCAGACACAACGTCCGTCACCGAAATCGGACGGCGAAAGCTCGGCTCCCTGGAGGTATCCAGCGTGGGTCTTGGCGTTCAAAACATGAGCCGGACCTACCAGCAAACAATTCCAACGCGTGCCGAAATGCATAACATCATAAGGGCCGCTTTCGACCGGGGCCTGACTTTCTACGATGCAGCAGAGGCCTATGGCCCACATGAGGTCGAAAGGATACTCGGCGAAGGCGTTCAACCGTTCCGGGATCAGGTTGTTATCGCGTCCAAATTCGGCTGGAACATCGATCTCGAGACTGGAGAACGGCTTCCGGGCCTCAACAGCCGTCCCGAACATATCAAGTCGGCCGTCGAGGGAATGCTCAAGCGCCTGCAAACCGACCGCATTGATCTCTATCAACACCGCGTCGACCCGCAGGAAGCCGATTGAAGATGTGGCAGGAGCGGTGAATGACTTGATGAAGCAGGGGAAAGTCGTGCACTGGGGCCTTTCCGAGATGGGTCTCAACACGCTTAGGCGCGCCCACGCAGCGCTGCCTCTGACCGCGGTTCAGAGCGAATACTCGATGCTGTGGCGGGGGCCTGAAAAGGGCGCGATCCCAGTGTGCGAGGAACTGGGCGTCGGATTCGTCCCTTGGAGCCCTCTCGGCGTTGGTTTCCTCAACGGCGCGATCGACGCTCGTACACGGTTCGCTCAGGGTGATATCCGCGGCATCGAAGGGCGCTTCGCGCCTGCGAACCTGCCGACCAACCTTGCGCTCGTGGGACTCCTAAAGACGTGGGCGCACCGGAAACAATCACGCCTCGGACAGATCGCGCTCGCTGGGCTGCTGGCTCAGAAACCGTGGATCGTCCCGATCCCCGGCACGACGCAGATGGCTCACATGACGGAGAACATCGACGCGACTGGCATCACCTTTACATCCTACGAGATCGCGGAGTTGAATGCCTCCCTCGCGGCCATCCAAATCAAGGGTGCGAGGCTTCCGGACGCCGTTCAGGCATTCTCGGATGTCGAAGCTCCTGCGAAGTCCTAGTCCTCGGAACCTTCGGATTACGACCATCCCGCCCGAAGCCCTTTGTCAGCTTTGGGCCCGAAGGCGACAACAGCCTCGTCCGCAGAGCGCCAAAGGCGTCACGAAGGCCCTACGATGTGTTCGACAAGGCGGGGCGCTTCCTCGGCGATCGCCAATATTATGCCTGACTTGCGCGTAGAGGCGAAATCCAACCCGGCGAAGTAAAGGCCCGGCAGGGTGGCCACGCCATCCTCGTGGACCGGCTGTCCCGCGGCATCGAGCGCACCGGGAAGCCTCATCCAACTGAAATCGCCCTTGAAGCCTGTGCACCACACCACGGTCGTTATGCCGGACCGGGAGAGATCAAGCGAAGCGACCGTCGGGTTCGGCTGTTGCATCGCGACCGTCTCCGCCGGGTCGGGTTCCGAAACGGGTGCATCGATTCCAGCGCGGCTGACATATTCGTCGATATGGCGTTTGATGTGATTGGAGGCTTCATCCGCAAAGCGAACATTCGCTTCGAGATCGTCGGCGAACGAGAGGCGGTCGCCATCCTCGACGCCAGTCAATCGCCCAAGAAGCACGACACCTTGGGCGCTGAGCGCTTGAAGGCTTATCGTGTGCACCGACCCAAGCACACCTCGAGGCGGGATGCGTCCCGCAAGTCGAATGACCTCCTCCCGTCGCACGTCGAGAAACCCACATTCGAGGAGCCAGACCATGATGTCGCGGCCTCGGTAGCGCCGCGGGAGCCGTCCGACACGACTGGTGGCAAGGAAGACTGTTCGGCCTGCTTCCGCCAACTCCTCCGCGATCTGGACACCCGACTGGCCACTTCCGACCACCAGCACCGCGCCGTCGGCAAGATCCGCAGCGCTGCGGTAGCCGGAGGCGTCGATCTGGCGAAGGACGGGCGGTAACGCAGCGGCCCAAACTGGGCGCACCGGACAATTCAGGCTGCCGCTTGCAACGATCACGTTCCGCGCTAAAAGCATGCCGCGTGAAGTGGTCAGCCGATACGCGTCATTCTCGTGCCTGAGTTCGCTCACCGCAGTATCCGGTTCGATCGGGAGCGCGTTGCGCCTGGCGAAGTCCTCGAGGAGAGCGACGAACTGGTCGCGCGTCAGGGCACCGGATGGATCCTCACCGTCATAGCAGTCGCCCGGCATGACGGTCTGCACGTTTGGGGTGTTCATCCGAAAGGAATCCCATCGCTGCGTGCGCCAGGTCTCTCCTATGCGGCCCCGCTCCAGGACGCTATGGCGCAAGCCCCTTCGTGCCAGCCAATAGCTGACGCCGAGGCCCGCCCAGCCGGCTCCGACGACGACAGCATCGAGAACATCGGCACTACCATTCATTTGCCGCGGTGATCTCATGATCGGCATCCCCAGCCATCCCCGCGCGGCATCAAGCCTTGTTCACGACAATTAGTCCAGCGTGGCGGATCTCCACCCGACTGGCCGAGCGCACTCGATTTCGCCAGCCCCAGTCACCGCATGAAACTGCGCCACAGCGCGCTCGCCAAACCGGAAGGCAAGGTCGCCTGATGCGAGGCAGTTCACTTCGTCGCTGGTGCGGATGGCCGTGCAAAAAGCGATGTGAAACTCGCGCCGAAGTTTGCTCGACTACCCAATTATTTCCTCGCCACCGCCTTTGCAGGATTGGCCTCTCGGCTAGCATTGGGTGGTCGGGTCTGACTGGTGCGCCGGGTTCAACGGCGGCTTCGGGCCCGATAGCGGAAGAGGCCTTGGCCGGCAAGCGCCCAATTCCGGTCATTGAAACTCTTATCTGTGCTACGTTTCAATTTCATCACGGGCGGCCGGCTTTGTGACGCAAATCGGGGTTGGTAAATAGAGACTCTCCCTCAATCGCGGAATAGCTCTCTCAATCCATTGCAGGAATCAAGTGTTTCGTGTCCGCGCTACCAGCCTTGCAAAATTCTGCCAGCCAAGTCGCTTGCGGTAAACCGGCACATCTGGTCACGAGCGGGATTTTGCGGACGAAGAGAACACGGCATGGATCGCGGCGTCCTTGACGGTATCTTGTCTGCAGGTGCCCTAATTGCGGCTGTGACCCGTGTCCACAGAGTAACTTGCAACGTTGCTCAGGACTTTCGAGGTGAAGTCAAATTCCCTCTCCGATATCCGTGCAGAGGAAGGCGGCGGAGGACCGGGAGCGAATTGTCAGCGGAAGCTGTTCGAGTCGCAACCGCGGCGTCGCAAGTCCCTGAAGAGAGTGGCGACCCCTGCAGGAATCGAACCTGCGACAACCTGCTTAGAAGGCAGGTGCTCTATCCAGCTGAGCTAAGGGGCCGCGTGACCCGGGCTTCATGCCCTGGTCAAATCATCGCGTATGAAAGCGGATCAATGCGTCCAAGGCTGAGTCCGCGTATAGCGGAAATTATCAGGGTAAGCCACAGTCTGGCGTTGCGGATCCTTCGGGGCGATGACCCGATACTCGATGCCGTTGCGCTTCGCGTAAGCTTCAGCGAGTTCCTGCGTTTCGAAGGTCAGCTTCAGCTGCTGGCGCATGTCCGAGGAAGACGTGTAACCCATGATCGGATCGATGGTACGCGGCGTCTCCTGATCGAACTCAAGAACCCAAATATTTGTCTTTGCCTTGCCGGACTGCATCGCGGTCTTGGCTGGGCGGTAGATCTTGGCAGACATTGCTGCAACGCCTCCGAATTAGCGGGCTTTCGCACTCGAAACTTCACTCTGCCCCATATCCGAGGCTTCTCTTCATCCAAACCATCGCACAAAGAGATGAGTTTTGCTTACCGACGAATCCCTTTCTTTTCAAGAAAAAAGCCAAGGCGGCGGAGCGCTGGATCTCCGATCGTTTTCCGGCAGCCCTCCTCTTTTCGCGATCACTCGATAACTCGTGCTCATATCAATCACTCCGCACAGCAAGCTGAACGATGGGGTGCTTAAACCAAGCATGGGGATACGCGATTTATGTATTGCGGGCGCGAGGCGAACCGTGTATTGCCCTCCCTCGTCGGCACGGAGTGTAGCGCAGTCTGGTAGCGCATCTGGTTTGGGACCAGAGGGTCGGGAGTTCGAATCTCTCCACTCCGACCATTTTTCCCCATTATTCCACGGGCTAGTCCATGACGGCGCTCATTGGCGCCACCGGATCCGCCACCGTTTCCGGCCAATTTCTCCGGCATGGTACGCGCCGAGATGGATATCCATGCACGAGGCCGGGCACGCAGTCGCGGCGCACGCGCTGTCGCCGTCACAGCGGATCGAACTGTCGATGCGAAAGAGCTAGCGGATATTCGACACAAATGTTATTGCGCATGGCGCGACGCGCTCCGAAGAAGACGTGGAGGACATTGTTACCGGCAAGGAGCTTCGGAGCCAAGGAAACGTTGCTGGTCGGGCGGTCGATTGGTTTCTCGGGCTTTCGTGGGGGTGATCTCGAGGTCGCCACGTGGAACGCGGTCCGGATGGTTTGCTCCTATGGAAGGAGCAAGCACTAGATATTCTTAAATGTCGAGGCATGGTCATCGACTGTAGACGTCTCGAGACCCCCGGCACTCCGAAATGAAATCGCACTCAACACGAGCTCTCTCACTTGTTTCGACGAACCGGCGACTCTCTTAGGCGTGACCGGCGGGGTCGGCAGCGCGAGTTTTGGCGAGAGCGACTCCCGGCCCACCATCCGACGTCGCCTCGATGAACACAACACCGTGCCCCTCCAGGGCGGCCCGCACCCGCGACGCGACTCCCCCAGGACCTTGCCCTCGCACTTTTCCAAGCGGACGACGACGGCGGCGCCTACCTGCGTCCGCGCAGCAGGACGCTCCTCGACCTGGCGACAACGCAACCGTCCGATATGCACATCGACTGTACGGCTCTCTACGCCCTGCGGCTTGGGCCAAGCGGACAGGCGGCTGCCCGTGGCGTTACCCTTGTCAAATAATCAAATGAATTGTATATTTCGTATAATTTGAAGGAGCGCCACGATGGAAAAATTCTCCACGGTAGAATTGCTGCGCGATATTAAGACCGTGACCATGGCGGCAGATCGCCAGCCGGTCGCTATTACTCAACATCGCAAGGCCCGCTACGTCCTCATGACCTACGACGATTTTGAGGCCATGAAGCAAAAAGGCGATCCGCGCAGGGCTTATGGCCCCAATGAGGCCCCCCCTGAACTGGCAGCGTTGATCGGTCCGGAACTGGACCGACTGATAGAGGAAGGAAGCGAGACCAATGGCTGATACTCCGGCCAATGGTTCGATCATCCGCTATCCTTATCTCTGGACATGGCAGCGCGACAAGGGAGAAACTGAGGGGCGGAAGGCACGCCCGGTTTGCATGGTTCTGGCAATCCCGAAAGGCAATCAGACAAACCTGATCTTATTGGCTATCTCAGGCACCCCGCCCCGCTCCGATCAAACCGCCTTGGAGATTCCCCAGCTTGAATGCCGCCGCGCTGGAATCCGTGAGTGGAAGGATGCGTGGATTACCGTCTCTGAATTCAATCATGACATAGCCGAGCAGTCCTTTTACTACGACCCGAGTGCAGAGGTTTTGGGATCGTTCAGCAAGGGATTTCTTGCGAAGATCGCAGCCGCTTTCAAGCCCTTCCTTGCTCAGCCGAGTGCGCGGGTCAGTCGAACCGATTGAGGGGAGGTCCGCCCTTTTGCGATGCCTTCCATGGGATGTCGTGACGGATAAGCTTCATCGTCCGAGCAGCGAGCGCACGGACGAGTTTAGGATTGATCGACGTGAGCGCTGACTGGCTCTTCAGCGCCTTGAAGATGCAATCGAACTCATTCGTGTGAATTGCACGAATCCTAAACTCCAAAGGAACGTTCCCCGCGACGACCATTGTGGTGACGCGCTCGTGTGCCGTCGGCAAGAAAGGTTCCTAGGTATGGGATCACTTGGTCGGGCTGTGATTGTCGCGCAGCGTCAATCCCTCGCTGCAGCGGCATCTCCAGGTGACTGAGCACGAATCGAGAGTTTCTGGGCCTCAAGCGCTACGAAATCGGAAAGCAGCTTGACACGTGACGGCACGGTCCGACCAAGCGCGTGAACAGCACTGAAGCGCATCGGCTTGAGCGCGCCCGAGGGTGTCACATCAATCAATATTCCCGAATCCAAGTCGTCTGCCACCACACAACGCAAGAGCAAGGCTACTCCGAGGCCGTGCCGCGCTGCCGAATGTAGAGCGATGCCGCTGTCGCAGTCTATTCGCCCGGTTGGGAGGATCTTGGACCCGTCGGCAAAGGCGATGTGTGCCGTTCGGCCGCCAACGGAGTACCGCGCAAAGGGCATGCTCTGAAAGTCATGAATTGTCCTCGGCACGCCCCATTTTGATAGAAGCGACGGAGCTGCAACCAGAACCATGTCGAGATCCGCGAGATGCCGAACAACCAGATCGGGTTGCACGACCTCCCCGACCCTGAAGACGACATCGTAATCGTCCCGGATGATGTCGACGAACCTGTCTGTCAACCCGATGTCCAGCGTTAGGTCAGGGTATTCCTCGGCAAACTTGGTGAAGATCGCCCCGAGAAACAGCTCTGACATTTCGACGGGCATACTGAATCGCAATCGTCCGGTTAGTCCGCTGCTACTTGATAGCCCATCGTCCGATGCATCGAGTTCCCGCAGCAGTGGACCGATCCGCTCGAACAGCATCTGCCCGTCGGGGGTCAGCGTAAGGGCGCGTGTCGACCTGAGAAAAAGACGGGATCCGACCAGCTTTTCCAACCGACCGACGCTCTTCGAAATGGCGGAGGGTGATGTTTTCAGATCCCGAGCAGCCGCACTGAACGATCCAACTTCGACCGTGCGCACGAACGCGATCAATCCCGACATCTCATTCAGCAAATGGGTCACCTGAATCTCCGAGGAAAAGGTTTTGTGCCGACGACACGGCTAAAATCCATACAGGCAGCAGCATACGTTCGCCCTGTCAACATGGAGAACGAAAATGCCTAGTCTCAAAGATAAGATCGCGGTCATTACCGGCGGCAATAGTGGCATCGGCAAAGCGACTGCCATGCTCTTCGCCCAAGAAGGCGCTCAAGTCATCATTACAGGGAGAAGGAAGGATGTCGTCGATCAGGCAGCCAAGGATATCGGCAATGGAGCCATTGGCGTCATCGGTGACGTAGCGAGCAGGGGCCATCATCATGACCTTGCAGAAGACATCCGCCGGCGTTTTGGCGCACTTGATATCTACATGGCGAACGCCGGAGTGATCAATCTCTTGCCCTCCGACGAAGTCACGGAGGACGAGTACGACCAACACTTTGCGATTAACACCCGCGGCGTATTCTTCGGCGTTCAGGCCATCTCGCCGCTTATTCGGATCGGGGGCACCATTATCCTGACAAGTTCGCTCGCGGCGACGAGGATACTTCCAAATCACACGTTGTATGCAGGTACGAAGGCGGCGATCGCAGCGTTCGCTCGCAACTGGGCTGTCGAGTTCAAGTCCCGAAAGATCCGCGTGAACGTCCTCAGTCCGGGGCCCGTAGAAACTGAAATTCTAGGCAAACTAGGCGTGTCGGAAGAAAATCGGCCGGAGATGATCGACCAGCTATCGAAAGCAATACCAGCCGGCCGTTTGGGTCGCCCCGACGAACTGGCAAAAGCAGCTCTGTTTCTCGCCTCTGATGCAGCAAGCTTCGTAAATGGTGTCGAGCTCCACGTCGATGGTGGGATGGGGCTCGTGTGACAACAAGGCAGTGAACGCGATCCGATCCTGAGTTCTGCCCTACTTCGAGAAGCTGGTGTGCGAACCCTGTCGCTCAGGGGCAGCACCGGCTTCAAAGTCCCTTGTTGCGGGTGAGATTATGATGTGCCCAACTAGAACGCTCGTATATCTACCGCTGCAATAGCGTCCGCGTAAATGCTGGAGACTATGGGTGTCGAACTAGACCTTAGATTTCGAGTGCAGATTCTGGACTGGCTCGCGGCCGGGATTCGGTACCAGCCGCGGGGGGAAAAGGTCTTCGCGGAGCTCTGTGCCCGCATCGTTGCATGTGGGATTCCTCTTAGCAGAGCGACGCTGCATCTTCGGGTCCACCATCCGCAGTGGCTGGGCACGCGGATGACCTGGATGCGCGGCCAGCCCGATGCCAGCGTTCAGACGATCGCCCATGACGTCGAGGCAACCGACGTATTTCTACGCAGCCCATTTCGGGTGGCGATCGATAGCGGAAAGCGTGTTCGGCAGAAGCTCCAGATCAACGGCCCGCATATTTTTGCAATATACGAGGAGCTGAAACACGACGGCCATACCGACTACGTGGCTTGGCCCCTCAATCACACGCAAGGTCGCCGCCACCTCATTACCTTCGCTACCGATCGTCCCGATGGTTTTTCGGATCAGGAATTGGCGCTCCTCGACACGCTGGTGCCGTGGTACTCGCTCGTCACCGAAGTACGGGTAAAGGACCAACTGGCTCGAACGCTGTTGGAGACTTACGTGGGTGCGCACGCCTCCGACGAGATACTGCACGGCGCCATAACGCGTGGCAGTCGAGAGACGATCATTGCAGCCATCCTGATCTGTGATCTGCGAAACTTCACTCGTCTGTCTGACAGTCTTCCGCGTGACGAACTGATCGAAATCTTAAACAGGTACTTCGATGTCGTCGCGGAGCCGATTGAACGTCACGGCGGCGAGATACTGAAATTCATCGGAGACGGCCTCCTAGCGGTATTTCCAATGGATGGCACGGATGCCTGCCAGCATCTGCTCGCGGCGGTGCAGGAAGGATATCAAAGCGCGTCCTGCTTGCGACGAACTGCCGAACTGGTCCGCTTTGGCACCGGCATCCACCTCGGTGAAGTCATGTACGGGAACATCGGCTCCAAAAAGCGTCTCGATTTCACCGTGATCGGATCCGCGGTGAATCTGGCCTTCAAACTCGAGGCGCTCACCAAAACACTAGATCGTCCAGTCCTGCTCTCGGGAGATTTCGTACAAGCAGCCGCATGCTTTGATCAAACCGACTACCTGGGTCCGCAAAGGGTCTCCGGCTTCTATGTTCCGATCGGTGTTCACGCGTTGCGGTTGAACGCCTCTCAAATGCCTTGCTGATCCCAACGGTACTCCTTGAGGAACGCTGGGGCAGCCAGAAAACACGTCTTTGTTCTGGATCACGACATGACGACCCGGACGAAGATAGCGGACGTCCTCGCCGCAAACTCGATCAAAGTTAGCCTGGTCTCAGAAGAACGCCAACTTCGAAGGTTGGTCGCGATGGAAATCGCGGATGCGGCTCTTGCAGGACCGTCGGATGCAGATCCTGTCGGTCTTGCTCGCGACAGCGATGAATTCCACGTTTCCGCCAATTCCCTTCCCCGCTGATGACCGCCGCGAGCAGTAAGAGCGCGCTGGAAACGCCGGTAGCATACTTAGGTTTGGATTGACGCCAATACTCCCATAGGTCGATGATCGTTCCTCTTGAACGTAGGGATCGAAGGCGCGGTCTCGGCCCGACTACCTGTGCTTGGTTCGGCAAGTGCGATTTTGCCTTTGGCCGGTGAGCATGCCTCCAATAGAGCAAAGAAGCTCTACATCACATGGAAATGCTTCAAATGCTGGTTGCCATCGTAGACGACGACGCAGTGGTTCGGGAATCATTGCTCGATCTGCTCGACGTGTCCGGTTATTCCGTCGTGACATTCGCGTCTGCTGCCGATTTTCTGGAATCGCCCCGGATCCCCGAAATGCGATGTCTTCTCCTCGACATTTCAATGCCAGGCATGAGCGGCATCGACCTCTATAAGGAACTGAACCGGCGAAAGATCGCGATACCCGTCGTATTCATGACAGGCCATGCACAAGAGGCGCTGATCAACGAAGCGAAACGGGCAGGAATCTGCTTGTTCAAGCCTTTTGCTGGCGCGGAACTTCGAAGGGCGATCGAAACCGCTATTGAGATCTAGCGCATGCACGAAGCTTCAAATGTGGGCGGCGTAATCTGCACGACGGATCCTTAAGCTTCTTGGCCCTCGACCGGCAAATCAAAGATGAACTTCGCTCCGGTCGGATCATTCTTCTCCACCCAGAGCCTGCCGCCGTGCGCTTCGACGATTGATCGGCATATTGCCAGACCCATCCCCATCCCCTGCCCCTTTGTGGTGTAGAATGGTTCGAATATTCGCTCTGGATCTTCGACGCCCGGCCCGGTGTCGGATATTTCCGTGTAAATCCGCTCGCTGTCGCGTCGTACGCTCAATTGGAGCATCCCGCGATCTGCAGCAAGGTCCATTGCTTCCAATGCATTCCGGATGAGATTGACGAAGACCTGTTGTATCTGGATAGGATCGAAGAACAACGGCGGAAGATCTTGCTCAATTCGGCATTCCATCCGTACGCCCCGTCGCGTGGCTTCTTCAGCCATCAGATCGCGGGCCTCCACCGCCACAGCGTCAAGCGCCTGTGTCCTGCGCGCCTCCGGGGTATGCTTGAAAAGGGCACGGATTCGACCGACCACCTCTGTTGCGGTATTTGCGCTGCGAACGACGCGTTCGAGGGCTTTCTGTGCCCGTTCTACGTTTGGAGGGTCGCCGCTGAGCCATTGCTGGCAGGCATCTGAACTCGATACCATGGCCGCCAGAGGTTGGCCTATTTCGTGCGCGATCGATGCGGTGAGTTCGGCCAAGCTCGCCGCTTCACTGGCCTTTGCGAGATTTCTTTGTGCGACCCTAAGCTCCTCTTGTGCGCGAAGCCAATCGTCTATGTCGATACATACGCCGTTCCACTGCACGATATCGCCGTCGGCGTTGCGCATCGCCAAGGCCCGCGTCTCCATCCATCGGTACTCGCCGTCGAACCGGCGCAATCGATGCCTCATCGTGTACGGCTCGCCGGTCGGGAGCGACTGGCTGTATTTGTGTTTGACGGCGGCTAGCTCGTCCGGATGGATAATGGCGTCCAGGGTCACATCCAGGCGGTGCTTGCCGATCTCGTCCTTATCTTCGATTTCGAATCCCAGATACTCGCTCAGCTTGTGACTACGATAGATCGGCGCACCGTCAGGCGCTAGGCAGTAGATCAACGCCGGCAGCGTCTCGACGAGTTCATGGAGCGAATGCTCACTATCACGCAACGACTGTTGAGTTCGCATCTCGTCATCGACATCGATGGATAGGCCATACCATTCCACTATCGCATCATCGGCATCGCGCAGCGCCTCAAACCGATCGTCCGTCCACCGAAATAAGCCATCCTTTCCGCGTCGGCGATATCTCATAGAAAATGCTTCGCCTGACCGAATGCACCGAATTGCCTGATCTCTCACTTGCCCGACATCGTCGGGATGGATTAAATCCAATGCCGCTTTGGCGAACTCAGCGAGGTCCGTCTTCGTCAATCCTGCTTGTTCCAGAAATCGCTTGCTGACGTAGGAGAGTGCTCCTTCAGGCGTCCAACTGCAGATGTTTACCGGCAGCGCGTCGATCAGTCGTTGCAAGTGCCATTCGGATCGCTTGAGAGCTTCCTCTGTACGAACCTGGTCGTTGACGTCGTGACAGAGGCCGCACCACTGGACGATGCGGCCGTCGTGGTCCCGCATGGATTCCGCTCGGCTGGACATCCATCTGTAAACCCCGTCAAAACGACGCAGGCGGTATCTCATGAAGAAGCTTTCTCCCGTGACAAGGCTCTGATTCAGAGTGCTTCCGAATTCAGCCGCGTCGTCGGGATGAATTGCCATCTCGATCATGGCGTCCAGTCGGCTCAGACCGGGCCTTTCGATGTCTGTGACGTTTCGGCCGAGATAGTCGATCATTCTCCGGTTGAAGAAGATCGGCTCGCCCTCAGGTGTCAGACGCCACAAGTGGCCGGGAACCGTGTCGACGAGTTGCGAAAGTTCAAGCTCCCGGCCGTGCAACGTCTCAACGGTTGCCCGGAAGCTCTCGATGTCGATTGACGTGCCATACCATCCGAGAATCTCGCCGGTGCGATCCCGCACAGCCCTTCCGGAGCTTCGAACCCAACCGTAGCCGGCCCGGCGTCGGATACGAAACTCACTGTCGAAGGGTTGTCCGGAATGAATGGAGTGACGCCATTCTCCGGCAACGCGTTCATAGTCATCGGGATAGAGCAGTTGCTTCCAAGCGACCTCTCCCTCGCTCCACCAAGCGTTCAACTCGTCTGGCGTCTTGCCTAGACTAGAGCGGCTTGTAAGACAGGTGAGAGGTAAATCCACCTGCCGCTCGCATCGAATGCCCAACCGACGCCGGTCAAGTTTTCGACGGTCTTTGCGGCCTCGATAGGCGAATTGCCAGCTGTGACAGTATCAGGCGTCATCGGTTGCTCTCCATCCGGAGCTTCGCTGTGATCGCTCGACATGTTTTACGCCCGCGCCGCGCGTCAGTCCAACGTAGGCACACGATTGGCTGACGACGCACAAGTTCCTTCCGCAACGGAAGGCCATCGACCGCGGGCATCCTTCGACAGGTCCAGGACAGGAAACGATGGGATCGCAAGGGGGCATCGAGGCGGCTGTCACCGATCAAACGTACGTATAGCTTTTGCGCCAACGTGGAGATGCTAGCGTTGCGGCCGGTGTTTCGGCACTGGAACAGGACTAGCAATAGGAGTTCGGAATGAACGTCAACTCAATAACCACGACATCCGAAAAGGCCGGGCATGGCTACGTGACATCGATGGACGGAACCCGCATCTTCTACAAGGACTGGGGGCCGAAGGAGGCGCAGCCGATCGTGTTCCATCATGGGTGGCCCCTCAGCGGCGACGACTGGGACGCCCAGATGCTCTTCTTTCTGGGAAAAGGCTACCGTGTTATCGCCCACGATCGTCGCGGACACGGCCGATCGGAACAGGTCGGCGGCGGCCATGATATGGATCATTACGCTGCCGATGTTGCCGCCGTCGTGGAACATCTGGACTTGCGGAACGCTGTTCACATCGGTCATTCGACGGGCGGAGGCGAAGCTACCCGCTATGTCGCCCGCTATGGCAAAGGCCGCGTTCTGAAGCTGGTACTCATCGGCGCAGTGCCGCCCATCATGGTGAAGACACCCGACAATCCAGGCGGACTTCCGACCGAGGCATTCGACGGATACCGTGCTGCGCTGGCGTCGAACAGAGCCCAGTTCTATTACGACGTAGCCAGCGGGCCTTTCTACGGTTTCAATCGGCCCGCCACCGTTGCCTCTGAGCCGATTATCCAGAATTGGGTGAGACAAGGCATGATGGGCGCGGCAAACGCTCACTACCTGGGTATCAAGGCTTTCTCGGAAACCGACTTTACGGAAGATCTGAAAACGATCGAGGTTCCGACTCTCGTTCTCCATGGTGATGACGATCAGGTCGTCCCGATTGAAGATTCCGCCCCTCTCTCCGCCAAACTTCTGAAGAACGCGACACTGAAGATCTACAAGGGACTGCCGCACGGGATGGTGACGACCCATGCAGATATCATCAATCTCGATCTGCTGAGATTCATTGCCGTATAAAAATAATGCGGAGGGTGCTTCATGCATCCTCCGCGCCATTCGGTTCAGCCCGCGCTCTGCGGGCGCCCTCAGTTCCTTTGCAGTTTTTCGGCCTTGCGAACCAGATCGGCAATGGAACGGCTCTGCATTTTGCGCATCACGCTCATCCGATGCAGCTTCACGGTCATTTCGCTGATCCCGAGCTGATAGGCGACCTGCTTGTTCATAAGCCCGCTGACGACGCCGAGCATCACTTGCTGCTCTCGCGGGGTCAGCTTATCGACCAGCCTCCGAATCTGCTCGCGTTCGGTTTCAACTTTGCGTCTCTCGCCGTCCAGGCGAATGGCGTGGTCTACAGCGTCGAGCAGATCCCGCGTAACGAACGGTTTGGTGAGGAAATCGGTAGCGCCGGCTTTCATCGCCCTGACGCTGGCCGGAACGTCGGCATGGGCCGTCAGGAAAATGACCGGCATCTTACTTCCGAGCGAGATCAACTGGCTCTGGACATCGAGGCCGGTGCCTCCGGGCATTCGAAGGTCGACAACGATACAGCCAGGGGCGGTCGTATCGGCCGTGCTCATGAACTCAGGTCCACTGGAGTAAGCGGAAGCCCGCCTATTCGTTACCATGAAGAGGTCGAGAAGAGCGTCTCGCATGTGCTTGTCATCATCGATGACATAGACAATAGGTTCGGCGGATAAATCCTGTTTCGTATCTAGCTTTTCCATGATCGATCCTCCACTCGCTGCGGCGCCCTCTCTTATGAGGGGCGGAATGACGTCGATGCCAAGTGGGTGCCGCCGCTGGGTCTGATTATCACGAACGCCAAGCCTAGTGATGATGAACCTTGGTTTACTTGCTCTCCAGCGCCTGACCCATGCATGCGTGCAGCGGCAGCGACAGCGGAACTGTTCATCACCCGACCAACTCCGAAAAAGGGGTCCCGGTAGGGACGATGGTTACCCATCGCCCCCCGGCCAGATCCGTACGTGCGGCACTACCGCATACGGCTCCTATCGGATGTTGTGACGGTG